>CAYRII010000134.1:0-7386 GCA_964424245.1 uncultured Terriglobales bacterium
CGATCCCGCCGGCATGCTCGGCTCCCGGCTGGAGGTCAAGGTGCACATCGTCACCGCCGCCGCCGCCGCCACGCAGAACGTGGTCAGCGCGCTCAATCGCGCCGGCATTCACGTGGACGATACCGTCTTTGAGCCGCTGGCTTCGGCCGATGCCACCCTCAAGTCCGATGAGCGCGAGCTGGGCGTGTGCGTCGCCGATATCGGCGCCGGCTCCACCGACGCCGTGGTCTTGCACGACGGATTCGTCATCCACACTGCCGTGGTTCCTATCGGCGGCGATCATTTCACCAACGACGTCGCCGTGGGACTGCGCACGCCGCTCACCGACGCCGAAAAAATCAAGCGCCTTTTCGGGTGCGCCCTGGTCAACCGCGTGGCCGAGGGCAATGAGATTGAAGTGCCCGCCGTCGGCGACCGCCCCTCGCGCCTCATGCCGCAGCGCTCCCTGGCGGAGATTCTCGAGCCCCGCGCCCAGGAACTGTTTGAAATGCTGGCCGACAACCTGCGCCACGCCGGCGTCCTCGAGTCCTGCGCCGCCGGCGTCGTGCTCACCGGAGGCGGCGCCCGTCTCGCTGCCATGCCCGAGGTGGCGGCGTCCGTCCTCGGCCGCCCTGCCCGCCTGGCCACGCCTTCGCCCATCGCCAAGATGCCCGCCAGCCTGGCGGAGCCGGAATTCTCCACCGTCATCGGCATGATCGCCTACGGACACCGCGCCCGCCTGGCTCGCGGCACTCAGGAGCAATCTCTGGCGGATCGCATCCGCACATTTTTCGGCCGTGCCGGTGCCCGGCCATGAGTCCGCCACGCGCATTCCTCTTTCAAGTTTTCTGGATTCGCGCGCGTTTGGGGTTATGATGCACGTGCAGAGAGAAAATCGGCGCCTGCTCGCCGGCTATTTTTCACGGAGCCACTGGAAGAACTTATGACGAACCATTCCGGCAAAGAGAAAGATAACGACATCCGCATCCAGTTCCACGAGGACCCGCGCCTCAACGCCAAGATCAAGGTCATCGGTGTCGGTGGCGGCGGCGGCAACGCCGTCAACCGCATGATCAGCGCCCGCATGGAAGGCGTCGAGTTCGTAGTGGCCAACACCGACCAGCAGGCGCTGCAGCTCTCTCAGGCCCCGGTAAAGATCCAGCTTGGCATCAAGCTCACCAACGGTCTGGGTGCGGGCGCCAACCCCGAGATTGGCCGCAAGGCGGCGCTCGAGGATACGGACAAGATCATCGAAGCTTTGGAAGGCGCCGACATGGTGTTCGTCACCGCCGGACTGGGCGGAGGCACGGGAACCGGCGCCGCGCCCATCATCGCCTCCCTCGCCAGCGAAATGGGAGCCCTCACCGTGGCCGTCGTCACCAAGCCCTTCGCCTTTGAAGGCAAGCGCCGCCGCGTTCAGGCGGAGCGCGGATTGGCCGAGCTGGTCGATTCCGTAGATACCGTCATCGTCATTCCCAATGAAAAGCTTCTGGCCGTGGCGCAGAACGCCGGCTTTTTTGAATCATTCCGCATCGCCGACGACATCCTGCGCCAGGGTGTGCAGGGCATCTCTGACATCATCACCATTCCCGGCATCATCAACCGCGACTTCGCCGACGTGAAGACCATCATGGCGGGCATGGGCTACGCCGTCATGGGCACCTCCACCGGCAAAGGCGAGCGCCGCGCCATTGAGGCGGCCCAGCGCGCCATCGCTTCGCCGCTGCTGGAGGAAGGCGCCATCGACGGCGCTCGCGGCATTCTCATCAACATCACCGGCTCCAGCTCCCTCAAGTTGGCCGAAGTCAACGAGGCCTCCACCATCATCCAGAACGCCTCCCACGAGGATGCCAACATCATCTTCGGCGCTGTGCTGGACGAAAAGATGAAGGACGAGGTCAAGATCACCGTCATCGCCACCGGGTTCAAGACCGAGCACCCGCAGCGCCGCCAGGGAACCGTGTCCCCGGCTGCGGCTGCCATCTCCAAAACGCGCACCTCGTCGGCCTACGTCCCGCAGTCCGTAGCGCCGCGCGCCTCCTCCGGCGCTCCGCAGCGCGAGACTCCGTCCCTCGACGCCGTCCGCGACTCCGTGAGTGAGAACGTCGAGCACGACGATCTCGACGTCCCCACCTTCATTCGCAAACGCGGAGAAGGCCGCTAGGCAACGGCGCTAACACTCTCTTCGCAGCGCGCCTGTGTGCCCTCCTGGTTCACCTTGCTTGGATTCAAATAACATGTTTATAATCAATAAGATGCATGTTATTTCAAAGTGCCGTACCAGGCGTTTTGTCATTGCAACATGGGAATGACTCCCGTACCATCAACGCAGTTCTTCCCCAGGTGAAAGCGGGCGCTGCACCCCATTTTCGTGTGCGGCCGCGGCCTTTCACTGGGGTTTTGCATTCTCGGACTCATGAAGAGATCCTCCCTCCAACGCGCCCATTTCTGCACCCGCCGGATCGTTCCTATACTCTTGCTGGCGCTGCCTATGCTGGTGTCTCCGGTCCTGGCGGGAGGAAGCGGCGCCCCCCGGACTTCCTTCGCCGCCAGTGTCCAGGGAACTTCCGGCACCAAGAGCAAAGCGACTGGCGCCAAGGCCGGATCCAAATCCAGGTCCACCCGGCGGCGGCGGCCTGCCCGGGAGCGGTTCTACACCAGTTCGTTTTCCGATCAGGTCACCGCAGGAGACATCTCCGGAGGGGAGGACCCGGTCGTGCGCGCCGCGGCCCTCCAGGCCCTGGGGCAGATGAACGGCACCGTCGTTGCCATTGACCCCGATAGCGGACGCATCCTGGCCATGGTGAATCGCAAACTGGCGCTCTCCGAAGGCGCGCAGCCCTGCTCCACCATCAAGGTGCCGGTGGCCATGGCGGGCGTCAGCGAGGGTCTGATCACCCGCAACACGGAGATCACCCTGGGCTACACGCGCCGCAAGCGCGTTCCCATCCGTATTGATCTCACGCACGCCACTGCGGAATCCAACAACCGTTACTTCGAAATTGTCGGCCGCATGCTGGGGTTTGAGAAGGTCCGCTATTACGCCCGGCAATTCGGCTTGGGAGAATTGGCCGGATACCAGATCGAGGGCGAGCAACCCGGCATTTTCCCCGCGAAGGAGCCTCCCGCCAGTGCCGGCGGCGTGGGCAAAATGTGCTCCTTTGGCGAAGGCATCTCGGTCACTCCCCTGCAATTGGGGGCCTTGGTCTCCGCGCTGGCTAACGGCGGCACGCTGTTTTACCTGCAGCACCCGCGCACGCCCCAGGAAGCGGCCCGCTTCCGTCCCCGCATCAAGCGCCAGCTCGATATCGCCACCATTATTCCGGACGTCACCGAAGGTCTCATGGGCGCCGTGGAATACGGCAGCGCGCGCAGCGTGCGCCACAACTTCATCGAGGAGCCCGTCCTGGGCAAGACGGGAACCTGCTCGCGTAACGGAACCCGGTACGGCTGGTTCGCCTCCTGGGCCAATACCGAGCACGGACGCGTTGTCACCGTGGTCTTCTTGCAGGGAGGGCGGCCCACCTTCGGGCCCAAAGCGGCCGAGATCGCCGGTCGCATCTATCGCAATCTGTATGACCAGAACTACTTCAGCGGCGCCGAAGAGCGCGCGGCGCGCGCTGCCGGCGACGTTTCTCAGCCCTAGCCTCGTCCCTGCGAACTGAAAGAGCCTCCCTTCCGGGAGGCTCTTGTTTGCTTCCACTTCTCAATGGCTTATTGCTTACGGTCGTCCCGTTCCACCATGCCGTCGCGGATCAGGACGATACGGTCGGCGTTGGCCGCCACGTCCTGCTCGTGGGTTACCAGGATGATGGTGTTCCCCTGTTCGTGCAGCTTCTGAAACAGTCCCAGGATCTCCTCGCCGGTGTGCGAGTCCAGGTTGCCGGTGGGCTCGTCGGCCAGAATGATGGACGGATTATTGACCAGCGCGCGCGCCACCGCCACCCTTTGCCGCTGCCCGCCGGAGAGCTCGTTCGGCTTGTGCGTCATGCGGTCTTCCAGGTCCACCATGCGCAGGGCGTCCTTGGCGCGCTCGATGCGGGCCGCCGCCGGCGTCCCGTTGTAGATCAATGGCAGTTCCACGTTATGCAGCGCTGTGGCCCGCGCCAGCAGGTTGAAGGTCTGGAAGACAAAGCCGATTTCCTTGTTGCGGATGCGCGCCAGCTCGTCGTCATCCAGGTCGCTCACCAACTGGCCATTCAGCCAATAGCGCCCTTTGGTGGGCGTATCCAGGCAGCCGATCAGGTTCATCAGCGTGGACTTGCCCGACCCCGACGGCCCCATGACGGCCACGTACTCGTTGCGCTCAATGCGCAGGTCCACTCCGCGCAGTGCGTGCACCTCCTCGGCGCCCATGTCATACGTCTTCCACAGGCCCTCTGTGCAGATCATGCAGGACTCCGGCGGCGCGCTGTTCACGCTCTCGGTCAGGCCGGCGACTTGTGTGGACATCGGTTTCTCCTGGCTCATTTGGACCGCTTCCGGCGGGGCCGCCTCGATCCGTTTCCGGCTTAGACGGCCGCGCGTGGATTTGGTTAGGACTCTTCCTTCTTCTTGTCTGCGGGTTTCTCTACCTTGATGCCGGCGCCGTTGCGCAGCGTGCGCAACACCCGGTAGCTCCCCGTCACGATCTCATCGCCGTCTTTCAGGCCGCTCAAAACTTCGATGTCGGTCACCCCGGTGATGCCGGTCTCCACCGCCACAAACTCCGCCTTCTTGTCGCGCACCACGAACACGCCTTGAATCTCCTCTTTGTCCTTCTTGTCCTTTTCCGATGGCCGGGAAGGAGACGCCGCCTGCGCTGCCCCAGCATCCGGCTTGTCCTTCTTTTCGATGTCGGAGCGCTGGCGGATGGTCAGGGCCTGCAGGGGAATGGTCAGCGCCCCGCTGCGCGTGGCCGTCGTAACCTTGGCCGTCGTCGAGAGTCCTGGCCGCAGGTTCTCCGGCGGATCGTCCAGCGTCACCACTACCTTGAAGTCCTTGGCTTCCTGGCTGCTCGAGGTGGTCTGCGACGTGGCCAGCCCGCTCGACCGCAGCACAGCGATGTTTCCAATCTCGGTTACGCGTCCCTTGAACATCTTGTTGGGAATGGCGTCAATGCTGATCTCCGCCGGCTGGTCCAGTTTGACGTTGACGATATCGGTTTCATCCACCTTCACTTCCGCCGTGATCACCGAAAGGTCCGAGATCGTCATCAGCGTACTGCCCGGAGAGTTCTGGATGCCGATCACCACCGTTTCTCCCTCGCGCACCGGCAGGTTGGTCACCACGCCGTCGAACGGGGAAACATACGTGGTCTTGCTCAGCACGTCGGAGGCGCGAGTCAGCGTGGCTCGCGCCTGCTGCACCCGTCCCTGCGAGGAGTCCTGTTGCGCCTTGCTCTGCGCGATTCGCGCCCGTGCCTGCGCCAGGCCCGCGTCGGCGGAGTCGTACGCCGCCTTGCGGCTGTCGTATTCGGCCTTGGAGATCAACGCCGCGGTGTACAACCCCTCGGCGCGCTCGTAATCCAGCTTGGTGCGTTCGGCGTCGGCCTTGGCCCGGTTCAGATCGGCTTGCGCCGTCTTCAAGGCCGCTTCCGCCGCGATGGCATCGGTGCGCGAGGCTTCCAGCGCCGCGCTCATGGCCGCCACGTCCGCCGAGGATTGCACGTTTTCCAGTTGCGCCAGCAGTTGCCCCTGCTTCACCCGGTCGCCCTCGCGCACAAACAGCTTCGTGATTTTGCCGAAGGCGTTGGCGCTGATGTTAACGTAGGTCTTGGGCTTGATTTCGCCGGACGCGGTCACCACCGAGGCCAGGTCCTTTTTCTCCACCCGCCCCACCTGCACTTCGACCACGTTCTTCCGGCTCTGCCGCACCGTGAAGCCGATGATGGCCAAAACCGCTACCGCGCTGCCTGCGATAATGCCTGTTTTTTTCCAGTTCATGATAGTTTCGTCTGGCCGGGTGCGAGCCTTGTCAGGGACCTCCCGGGGAATGCAGGGAAATCCCTCACGGCTGAATACGCGAAAAGCGCCACAAAAGTTTCATGGCGCATTCCAATTCCAGTTGTAAGGTCCGCGCGGCCGGTTCAGGTGCCTCAGCAGGATTATATCGGCTCCCCGGCCACCTTTGCACCTCCCCGGGCCGTCCCGGGGTAAAGCGAAAAATCGCCGCCCCCTCAGGCAACGTGAGAGGGCTTTCTGCCCTCTCACCTCCAATAAGCGAAGTGCTTCTCGCACGGGGAGTTAGGGGTTGGTAATAGGAGAGGAAAAAGCCCACGCGAGCCTTGATTTCGCACCCCCGTTGCACCTACAATCAGTCTACCCAAGGGAGTCTCCTGTTCATGGATTGGAAGCGTTTTCGTAGTTGGTCGTGTCTCTTCATGGCGTTTGCCCTGCTGCCCCTGATGGCAGCCCTGCCCCTGCCCCAGGAGGAGTCGGCCGAGCAGGACCCTCTGAAGCGCCCTCTCACCGAAAAGCAGCGCAAGGAGCAGGAAAAGCGCCTCCGCCAGGAGGTCGGCAAGACCTACAAAAAGTGGCTCGATGAGGACGTGCGCTGGATCATCACCGAAGAGGAGATGTCGGCATTCAAACAATTCTCCAACGATGAGGAGCGGGACCAGTTCATCGAGCAGTTCTGGCTGCGCCGCGATCCCACGCCCGACACCCTGGAAAACGAGTACAAGGAAGAGCACTACCGCCGCATCGCCTATGCCAACGAGCGCTTTGCCGCCGGCAAGGCGGGCTGGCGCACCGATCGCGGCCGCATTTACGTCGTTTTCGGGCCTCCCGACCAGATTGACTCCCACCCCAGCGGCGGGCACTACCAGCGTCCCTTCGAGGAGGGCGGCGGCGCCACTTCCACCTTCCCATTCGAAACTTGGCGCTATCGCTATTTGGAAAGCGTGGGGCAGGAAATTGAAATCGAGTTCGTCGATACCTGCATGTGTGGCGACTACCACATGACCATCGACCGCTCGGAAAAGGACGCCCTGCTGTACGTGCCCAATGCCGGTCCCACGTTCTATGAGGAAATGGGCCTGGCCAACAAATCCGACCGCTTCGTCGGCTTCGAGCGCCTGGGCACGGGGCCTGCCAGCCGGACCCAGCAAAGCCGCATCTTTGACCGCATTGAGCTTATGGGCAAACTCTCCAAGCCCCCGCCGGTCAAGTTCCGCGACCTCGAAGAGATCGTTACGCACAAGATCTCCGTTAATCTCATGCCCTTTGACGTGCGCGCCGATTTTGTGCGCATCACCTCCGATACTGTTTTAGTGCCCGTCACCGTGCAGGTGAAAAACCGCGACATCACCTTTGTGAACAAGGATGGCATTCAGCGCGGCGTGGTCAACATCTTCGGCCGCCTTACCACCCTCACCGGTCGCGTGGCGCAAACTTTTGAGGATACCGTGCAGGTGGACGTTCCCGA
>CAYRII010000135.1:0-7372 GCA_964424245.1 uncultured Terriglobales bacterium
GCCGGGCGGCTACCGTCCCGAAGGACGCACGGAGCGCCGGCCGCAGCCCCTGGCCGTCGAGCGCAGCGGCGAATAGCGCGAGCCCCAAGCGGCCAGTCCGGCCGCGACCCCGGTGTATACTCGTTCGCCCGCGATGAGAGTTTTGGTCATTATCCCCGCCGCCGGTCTGGGCACGCGCATGGCTGCGGTCCCCGGCGCCGGCGCCAACCGGCCCACCGCGCTCACCAAGCAGTTCGCCGAACTCCAGGGCGTGCCCATTGTGGTGCACACATTACGCAAGTTTGCCGCGCTGGACGAGGTCACGGAGATTTACGTCGCTCTGCGCCAGCCGGAGGCCGAGCGCTTCCGCGCGCGCCTTGAACAGGAAAGCTTCAATCCCAGGGTCCGCCTGGTCGAAGGCGGCGAGAACCGCCAGCAGTCTGTGGCCAACGCCCTGGCCGCGCTTGAGACGCACACCAAGCCCTCAGCGGACGACGTCGTGCTGGTGCACGATGCGGTGCGCCCTTTTGTGGATGCCGAAATCATCCGCAGCGTGATCGCCGCCGCCACGCGCCACGGCGCCGCCATCGCCGGGTTGCCCGCCGTGGACACGGTCAAGCAGGTGGACCGCACCGCCGAGGGCGCCATCGTGGTTACCACCATCCCGCGGGAGCGGGTGGTGCAGGCGCAGACACCGCAGGGATTCCGTTACGCCATCCTCAAAAAGGCGTTCGACGAAGCCCAGGCGGACGGCTTCACCGGCACCGACGAAGCCTCGCTGGTGGAGCGCGCCGGCCAGGAAGTGGCCGTGGTGATGGGCTCCGCCCGCAACATCAAGATCACCTCTCCCGCCGACCTCGAGTTGGCGGAGTTTTACCTGGCCCAGGAGAAAAAAGGTCTTACCGCGGATTTACGCGGATGACGCGGATAAAGAATGAAGAATCAGTTTTTTGGCGATAAGAACGATTACTTCAAGTACGACCTCCTCTTGGACGTCTTAGAGGGGTTATCACTCCCGAAGCTGACGTTCGTACCCATGCTGACGCCGAATGATGGTAGCAGCTACGGTGGGAAGGTGGAGTACGAACAAGGAAAAAGACGCCGAGTGCTGTACGAATTCCTGCAGGCGTGTGTACGTGAAGGACGCCGAAACATCAACGAGCTTGCTCGCTTCTTCGAACGTTACCCGTTCGAGTTCAAGCCCTATCACGCCGAACGATCAGACTTTTCCACTCAAGATCGCTCGGAATACTTCGCTGGAATTAGCGATCATTGGGTTCACCAGTCTCTCGTCTTCTTCGACCCTGACATAGGGTTACAGCCTGACACAAAGTGTGGACCTGAGCACCTAAAGTTCGCAGAGCTGCACTCGATCATCGATCGAATGGAGCATTCCTCAGTGTTCATGGTTATTCAGTTCCTACGTGCAATGCCTAGACCACAGGTCTTTCTGCAGAAGAGCAGCCAGATCCTTACCCATCCTTCGATGGGAAACGTGCATTACATTTCCGATAACGAAATCGCGTTTTTTGCCGGCTCTAAGTCATCCGACACATCATCTCGGTTGGCTGAAATCCTTAGAGCGCATAAGGAGAAGCACAGATTGTCTTATGGAGACACCGTTCGCGCTGACAGAGCTTCAGGCCAACAGCATGAGACAGGCCCAACAACCGAACTGAAGCACCGCGAGTTGACCGAAAGGATCATCGGGGTTTTCTACGACGTCTACAACGAACTCGGGCATGGGTTTCTGGAGTCGGTGTATCAAGGCGCGATGGAGATTGCCCTTAGAGATTCGGGCTTGACAGTAGAACGTGAGGTGGCGGTCCCCGTCTGGTTTCGTAACCGGGATGTCGGGAACTTCAAGGCTGATTTGCTGGTGGAAAGCTGCGTCTTGCTGGAGCTGAAGACGGCCCAAGCGATCGATCGTGCCCATGAAGGCCAGCTAATGAACTACCTCCGTGCAACCCAGATCGAAGTTGGCCTACTGCTCAATTTTGGACCTAGGCTTCAGTTCAAGCGCTTTGTCTTTGAGAATGCAAGAAAAAGAATCCGCGTTCATCCGCGCAAATCCGCGGTAGGAGAGCCATGAGAATCGGCTACGGTTTTGACTCGCACGTTTTTCGGCGCGGCCTCCCGCTAAAGCTCGGAGGCGTGCGTGTGGCGCACACTCACGGACTGGCTGGCCACTCCGACGGCGACGTGTTGCTGCACGCTCTGACGGACGCTCTTTTGGGCGCAGTAGCGGCGGGAGACATTGGGTCTTTTTTCCCGCCTACGGACAAGAAGTGGAAAGGTGCGAACTCGGCCCTCTTTCTGCGCGAAGCCCTGAAGCAGGTAGCCGGCGCCGGCTATGGGGTCGCCAACGTGGACTCCACGCTGGTTCTGGCGCAACCCAAGCTTGGGCCGCATGCGAAGAAAATCCAGCGCCGGGTGGCTGAGCTTCTGGGAGTCCCGCACTCCGCCGTGGGCGTCAAGGCCAAGACGCCGGAAGGACTGGGCGCGAAAAACGTTGCCATGGCCCATGTGGTCGTATTGCTGCAGAAACTTCGGTCGCGGCGGCGGCGCGCGTAGCGAGATTCAAGGACATGAAAATGACACGGCAAATCCTCCGGCTGTATCTTGCGTTTTTGCTCCTCCCTACGTTCGCCGCGGCGCAGACCACCCTCCCGGCGGCTGACTGGTCGACACCGGCCGAGCTTTCCGGGTACCGCACCACGCCGCGCTACGATGAAACCATGGCCTATCTGCGTCGCGTCGCCCAGGCGGCTCCCCGCAAAGTGAAGCTGGAAGTGTTCGGCCGCAGCGACGAGGGCCGTGATCTTTTGGCCGTGATCGTCTCCCGCGACGGCATCTTCAACCCCGAGGTCCTGCATCGCGCCGGCCGTCCCATTGTCCTCCTCCAGAACGCCATTCACGCCGGCGAAATGGACGGCAAGGATGCCTGCCTCGCGTTGCTGCGCGACATGGTGATCACCGGGGAAAAGGCCGCGCTGCTGGAGCGCGCCGTGGTCATCCTTCTTCCCATTTACAACGTCGACGGCCACGAGCGGTTCGGCGCGTTCCACCGCATTAACCAGAACGGTCCCGAGGAGATGGGCTGGCGCACCACCGCGCGCAACCTCAACCTGAACCGCGACTACATGAAGGCCGATGCGCCTGAAACGCGCGCCTTTCTGCGCCTGTGGAACCGCTGGCTGCCCGACTTCTTCGTGGATAACCACGTGACCGACGGCGTGGACTACCAGCCCGACACCACCTACGTTATGGAGACGGGGCCCAACGCCTTCCCCGCGCTGGCCGAGTGGCAGCGCGGCGTACTGGCGCCTTACCTGGAGGAGTCTGTTACCCGCGCCGGGCACGTCATCAGCCCGTATCTTTCGCTAACGGACCCCACCGATCCTGCTCGCGGTCTCTACCAGGAAGAGGCCCAGCCGCGCTACTCCACGGGCTACATGGTGCTGCAAAACCGCCCCGGAATGCTGGTGGAGATGCACATGCTCAAGGACTACCGCACGCGCGTCACCGGCAATTACGAGATCCTCCGTGCCCTGCTGGAAGTAGTGAACCGCGACGCGGACATGCTGGTGCAGATGAACCGCGAGGCCGACTCCGCCACCATCGCCGCCGGCCGTCGTTCTGATCCCGAAATGCGTTACCCGCTGCGCCTCGCCCTGACGGAGCAGACCGAACCGATGCTCTTCCGCGGCTTTCGTTTCGAACGCTCACTCAGCGAAATCTCCGGAGCCATGCGCGTCACCTACACGCGCGAGCCCGTGGAATTCAGCGTGCCTGCCCGCCGCACCTTCCAGGTGGCGCGCTCCGTGGCGCCGCCATTTGCCTATATCATTCCGCCGCAGTGGAAGGACGTAACCGAAGTGCTGGCCGCGCACGGCTTGCGCATCCAGCGCACCACGCGCAACTGGACCTCCGAGGTGGAAACGTACCGTTGTGAAACTCCTCAGTGGCTGCCGGGTCCGTACGAAGGGCGGCAGGTGCTGTTTACGCCCGGCTCAGGCGAAAGCAACCGCCTACCCGTTCCGCCGCTCGAATGCTCTCCGGTGAGGAAGACGCTTTTCTTTCCCGCGGGCTCGGCCATCATTCCTCTCGACCAGCGCGCCGCTCAGGTTGCCATTCACTTCCTCGAGCCGGAAGCTCCCGACTCCGCTGTGGCCTGGGGGTTCTTCAACGCCATCTTCGAACGCAAGGAGTATGCCGAGGGGTACATTCTGGAAAACTTGGCGAGAGAGATGCTCGCCCGCGACCCTAGGCTCAAGCAGGAGTTCGAAACCCGGGTGACGACCGACCCGGAGTTCGCGCGAAGCCCCCGCGCGCGCCTGAATTTCTTTTACCAGCGCTCGCCCTGGTGGGATTCGCGCCTTGGCCTCTACCCGGTCGGCCGTCTTTCTTCTCTGGATGGAGTGCCCATCGGCCGCTGAAGCGGCAAAAAAAGCCCGGCTGCGCCCGCGGCCGGGCAGTATCTTCCGGCGAGCCTCAGGTTCCCCGCCGCGTCACGCCCTCGTCCTTCAACTGGTGCACGAAGATGCGCACCAGCATCCCGTCGAATTGCGTGCCGCTGTTGGTTTCCAGTTCGCGCATGGCGTCGCTGGGGCTCTTCACCGCGGCGTGCGGGCGCTCCGTAGTCATGTTGACGAAGGCGTCGGCCACGGCGATGATGCGCGCTCCCAGCGGAATCTGTTCTCCCGTGAGCCCGTCGGGATAGCCATTCCCGTCGAAGCGCTCGTGGTGGTGCCGCACGCAGCGGCGGATGCGGTCGCTTTCGGGGATGGTCTCCACCAGTTGCGCTCCGATGGCGGCGTGCGTCTTGACCAGCCGGTACTCCTCTTCGTTGAGCACCTCGGGTTTGTTCAGGATCTCTTCCGGGATCATGATCTTGCCCACGTCGTGCACCCGCGCCGCGTAGATGAGGTCGGTCAGATCTTCGGGACCAAGCATTAACTCTTTGCCGATGGTTTCCGCATGGCGGGCCACCGCTTCCCCGTGTCCGGAAGCCATGGTCTCGCGCGATTCGTTGGCCCGGGTCAGCGCCCGGATGGCATTCATGAGAACTTCCACGCGGTCAGCCTCGCCCGCCTCAGCCGCCAAGCTCTCCAGCGTACTCACCAGGTCCCTCGCCGAGTCCGGGCCCACGTCCTCCCGCCGCAGGAAACCCTCGATGTAGCGATTCACCAGTTGCCGGTACTCGCGGCTTTCACCTTCGGCCATGTCTTCCGCGGTAGAGACCCGGTTGCCGCCGGCCTGCTTGGAGAGGTACATCCCCGCGTCGGCGATGCGGACCACGTCCTCCACCGTGGCGCCGTGCAGCGGAAAGGTGGAGACGCCGAAGCTTCCCGTCACTTTGCGCTCGTTCAGCATGGGATCGGTGGCAATCCACAAGCGCAGGCGCTCGGAAAGTATTTGTGCCTGTTCCACCCCGGTTTCCGGCATCAGGATCATGAACTCATCTCCGCCGTAGCGCGACACCACGTTGGATTGCCGGCATTTCTGCTCCAGTAGCCTTCCCACGCGCGCCAGCACCAGGTCGCCCTCCAGGTGCCCCATGGTGTCGTTGACCTCTTTGAACTTGTCCAGGTCCAGCAACACCACGGAAAACGGCCGCCCCGAGCGTGAGGCGCGCTTCCATTCCGACTGCAGCGCCTCCAGAAAGTAGCGGCGCGTCTTGATTCCCGTGAGCCCGTCGGTGATGGACTGGTGCTGCATTTTCTGAAACACGAAGGCGTTGTGCAGCGCCGTGGCCAGCAGGTCGGCGAGCGTTCGCAAGATCAGCACGTCCTGCTCGGCAAAGGCACTCTCTCTCTGGCTCTCCACGTTCAGCACGCCCAGCAGCGTCTCACTGTAGGTCACCGGAATGCACAGCACGCTCTTGGATTCCGGCAGGATGCCCAGCAGGTGGCCTTCGCGCGTGTTCTGCACCAGTGCCATCTCATTGGTGCGCGCCACCCGTCCCAGAATGCCTACACCCAGCGGCACCCGCCGGCCCAGCGCCTTGGCCGTGCTCCCCGCCTCGGCCTTGATCTCAATGTCTTTGCTGGCGTAGTCGAGGATTCCGATGCCGATGTGGTCGTAGAGAAAGTTCTTCTGGATCTCGCTCACAATCTCGGCCAGCATCTCCTCCGCGTTCTGGCTGGAAATGGCCGTCTTGGAGATACTGTTCAGAAACGCCAGGTAGCGCGCCCGGCGCTGCTCTTCGGCAAACATGCGCGCGTTCTCGATGGCCACCGCCACCTGCCCTGCCGCCGTGGACATCACGTCCAGGTCGCGCTGCTCGTACACAAACTCCTGCGCGTGGTGCATCGCCGCCATCATGCCCACCGGCCGCTCGTACATGACGATGGGAACGCCGCAGAAGCTTTTGGCCGGGCGTCCGGTTCGCTCCAGGTTCAACTCTTTTTGCACTCGCTCCATGTCGCAGCGAACCAGCAGCGGCTCGCCCGTGCGGATGACGTGCTCCACCAGGTCTCTGGCTGCGGGCCGGGTGCGCTTGGCCAGAACTTCGCCTTCCACAACCTCAAGTTCGAAGCGCACCTGCTCGCCGAACTGAAAGGCCACCAAAAATGTGCGCGTATCGAAGACCTGCCCCAGCTCACGCTGCACTGCCAGCAACACCTCGTCAGGATCCAGGCGTGAGCTCACGACCTTGCCGATATGTGTCAAGAGTTCCAGCTCGCGTGCGCGCCGGTGTGCGCCGTGGATGAGCACATAGTTCTCCAGAGTCAGGCCCATCTGGGTCACCAGCCCGGCCAGCAGCCGCGAGCGGGGCGCTCCCAATCCCTCGACCCCGGCATGGGGAAGCAGCAATACACCGAAGTTCTGCTCATGGGTATGCAGGCCGGCCACGGTGAAAGTTTCCACTTTCGCGCGTCTCAGCTCTTCCACCACAGCCGAGAGCCGTTCCACCTCCGCTTCCGGCAGGCCCGCCAAAACTTCTTGCGGACTCGTAAAAGTGCGCAGGGCATGACCCGCCAGCACGCCCCGGAAGGCTTCGCCGGCGCCTCTGCGCTCCAGTCGCCCGGCCAGCTCCTCGGCAAAGCCCCGCGACACTGAAGGCAGCGTGCGCTGCCACTGGGGCGCCAGGGCAATCACCGCGCGCTCCACCGCGAGCAGCTTCATCAGCCGAACCAGCAGCTCCTCCATGGCGCGCGCCAACTCGCCGGACTCCAGCGTCCGGTCCGTATCTACATTCAGGCTGGAAAAAGCCAGCAGATTTTCCTGCACTTCACGACGCTCATCTTCGTACATCGCCATGACCATGGCGATGGCCACCACAATCTGAGGAAGCGGCCCCAGGAAAAGGTCCATATTGCCCAGGCCCGCCACGTCGGCCAACTGTCGTGTGACGAAGAGCACCGCCCAGAATCCCAGCGTAAGGGAC
>CAYRII010000136.1:0-7353 GCA_964424245.1 uncultured Terriglobales bacterium
CCAGCGCAGCCGGCGGCGCGGGCTTCGAGGGATCCACGAATTGGTTCTTCGGGTCCACCACCAGCGACCAGATCTCGCGGAAGGACTGGTCCGCGGCGCGCTTTCGCAGGATCACCTGCACCGCCGCAGCCGGCGCGGGAAAGCGCAGCGACTCGTGGAACGTGCGGTTCATTTTGCGCGCTTCGTCCGTGGTCTCCCACTCTCCGTAAATGGAAGCAAAGCCGCGCGAGTACAGGATGCGATTGGAAGCGCGATCGCGCACTTCAAACAGGTACTTGCCCAGGTTGGTGTCGTCCAGCGTGCGCCGCGGATTGCCCGGCCAGGGCAAGGGCTCCACCACCACGCGGTCCAGGCTGAACAGTTCCTGGGAGGCGTTGCCGGTGTGAAAGTAATCGAGACGCATGGTGGCCGGGGCGGCCAGCCCGGCGCTCGCCAGCGCAGGCAGCAGCAGAATCAGAGCGAACAGGGATCGGGTGCGCATGCGGCCATTGTAACGGCTGCCAGAAAGGCTGCCCAAATTGCAGCCTTCAAAACATCTGCAGAATTCGATCGCTTCACCTTGCGAATCCCCCGCCCATCGAAGTTGATTCGCGCTACCATTTCGCATCAGGCGTGACAGGAGAGGCGCATGGCTTCGCAGACGATTTCCGGCTGGAACGTGCTGGTCAGCGGGGCCTCCGGCTTCATCGGGTCTCATCTTCTTCCGGTGCTGGCCGGTGCCGGCGCGCAGGGGCAGAGCCTGGTGCGCCGCCCGGCGCGCAACGACTCCGAGGTTTCCTGGGATCCTTCCGGCGCCATCGACGCCAGCCGCTTCGAAGGTCTGGACGCGGTGGTTCACCTGGCAGGCGAGCCCATCACCGGTCGCTGGATCGCGAGCAAGAAGCAGCGCATCCTTCAGAGCCGCAAGCAGGATACGGCTCAGTTGGCTGCGTCCTTGGCGCAGTGCCGGCAAAAGCCGCGCGTGCTGCTCTGCGCCTCCGCCATCGGCTATTACGGCGACCGCGGCGACGAGCTCCTGCACGAAGAGAGCGCCTCCGGCTCTGATTTCTTGTCCGAGGTCGGCCGCGCCTGGGAGGCGGCCACCGTGCCTGCCGCCCAGGCCGGCATCCGCGTAGTGAACCTGCGCATTGGAATCGTGCTCTCGCCCCGCGGCGGCGCGCTCAAGCAGATGCTGCCTCCCTTCAAGCTGGGCCTCGGCGGTCGCCTGGGCTCGGGCCGCCAGTACATGAGCTGGATCGCGCTCGACGACGTCCTTGGCGCCATCCGCCACGCGCTGCGAACCGATTCCCTGCGCGGCCCGGTGAACGCGGTTGCCCCCAACCCCGTCACCAACGCCGAGTTCACCCGCACCCTGGGCCAAGTTCTCCATCGCCCCACCATCTTCCCCGTACCCGCCTTTGCCGTGCGCTTGCTCTTCGGAGAAATGGGCCAGGCGCTGCTGCTCACCAGCCAGCGCGTCGAACCGGCGCGGCTTCTGGCCGCCGGGTTCTCCTTCAAGCATCCTGAACTGAAGGGGGCGTTGGAAGCGGTGCTGAAGAATCGGTGATTGACAATCGACGATTGAGGATGTTCCGCTACGCGCCTTACAGTCTCAGTTGTCCACAATCGTCAATCTTCAATCATCAATAAGTTGTCAATTCCTGCGTCCTGCCTGAAGAAATCATCCGTCCTCTCCCCAACCGGCGGAGGTGCCGGCGGCTCGGAGCCTGCGTAGCAGGCGCAGGATTTGTAGCCCACGGCGCAAGCCGTGGGTAACGGTACGCCAGGTCGACCAGCCCCGAGGGGGCGTAAGAAATCACGGCCTAATCCCACAAATACCGCTCATCGTATGCGATGCCATGTTTTTTCAGGAACAGGATCAATTCGTCTTGGAATGTACGTTTGCGGTGATGCTTCTCTTGCTCCGCAATGTATTTCGAAACCGCCAAGGCGTTGGAGCGGCTCACGGAAAAGGCCGCGTAACCCGTTTGCCACGCGAACCCGCGATGACCAGGACGTGTTTCATGGATCCAACGCGACGAATTGGCCTTGGCCACACGCATCAGCTCGGCCACGGAGACTTTCGGGCGCAGCTCCACCAGCATGTGCACGTGGTCAGGCATTCCGTTGATGATCAGCGCCTTCCCCTGCATCTCGCGGACAATCCCGCCGAGATACGCGAACAGGTCCTCCCTCAGATCGGATTCGATCAAAGGCTTGCGGTCCTTGGCGCTGAAGATCGCGTGGACGAGCAGGTTGCTGCAAGTATGGCTCATGGCTTGCGCTCCTTCGGAGCTGGTTCTTCAGGGGCCCGAAAACCCACGGCTTGCGCCGTGGGCTACAAATCTAACGCCCCGCTGGGGCTTGGTTGACGGCATTTCCCGAATCTGTTCGGATGCGACCGCGCCGAGCTACGCTCCAGCCTTGCCAAACGCCTCCACCCGCTCCCGCACGCTGAGCACGTGCGTGGGCAACCGTAGCCCGCTGCCCTCTTCGAGGATGGGAATCAGCTTGTCGAACTCCGGGCCGGAGTGCGAGCCGGTCACGATGATGCGGATGGGGTGGTAGAGCCCGCGGCCCTTGGCGCCGGTCGCCGTTTTCACTTCGTCCACCACGCCCTTGAAGAGCTCCGGCGTCAGCTCGCCCGCGGTCGTGCTCGCCAGGCGTGCGGCAAATTCGCGCAGCACCGCCGGCGTCTTTTCCAGGCCCAGCACCTCGGCGTTGTCGGGAGCGTCCAGCGCCGCGGCGGCGTCGCAACGGAAAATGAGCGCGGCGCGTTCCGGCAACTCCTCCAGCCGGTCGACTGCTGGCGCCAGCAACTCCAGCACCTTTCCGAACCAGGTGCGTGTCGCCTCGTCGGGCGTGTCCGGCATGTACCCAGCCCGCACAAAGAACGGAAGGGCCAGTTCCGCGATCCGCGCCATGGGGCTCTCCTTGATGTAGTGCCGGTTCAGCCAGTGCAGCTTTTCCATGTCGAAGACGGCGGGCGAAGGCGTCACGCGCTCCAGGGAAAATTCGCGCACCAGCTCGTCCCTGGAAAAGATTTCGCGGTCGCCGCCCGAAGGCGCCCAGCCCAGCAGGGCCAGGTGGTTGGCCAGCGCCTCGGGCAGCACGCCCAGGTCGCGGAAGTTGGCGATGGAGGTCGCCCCATGGCGTTTCGAGAGGCGCTCGCGGTCGCCCCCCAGGATGGTCGAAAGGTGCGCAAACTCGGGCACCGGCCAGCCCAGCGCCTCGTAGAGCGCCACCTGCTTGGGCGTGTTGGACAAGTGGTCGTCGCCGCGGATGACGTGCGTAATCTTCATCTCCGCGTCGTCGATCACCACCACGTAGTTGTACACCGGCAAGCCGGTGGAGCGCAGGATGATGGGGTCGCTCACCACTTCGTGGGAAAATTCCACCTCGCCGCGCACCAGGTCGTGAAAGCGGATGGGACGCTCGGGAATGTGCAGCCGGATGGCGGCGGCTTCGCCCGCCTGGCGCCGCCGCGCCGCCTCTGCCGCATCCAGCGCGCGGCATTTGCCGGAGTAGTGCGGCGGACGGTGTTCCGCCAGGGCCTGCTGCCGCTCCCGCTCCAGCTCGTCCGCGGAGCAGAAACAGAGATACGCCTTGCCCTCGGAGAGCAGCCGCTCCGCATGTTTCTGGTAGAGCGCCAGCCGCTCCGATTGCCGGTAGGGAGCATAGGAGCCGCCCGCGTCCGGTCCCTCGTCCCAGTCCAGCCCCAGCCAGCGCAGGTCCTCGTAAATTTTTTGCTCCGCGCCCTCCACCTGGCGCTCCAGGTCCGTGTCCTCAATGCGCAAAACGAACGTGCCGCCGTGCCCTCGCGCATAGAGCCAGTTAAACAGCGCCGTGCGCGCGTTGCCCACGTGCAGATGCCCGGTGGGCGAAGGCGCAAAGCGCACGCGAACCTTGTTCTCCGGAGTCACGGGCAATGATGTTAGCAGACGCTAATTGGGCACGATGCGCAGGATGGCGTTGCCGCTGGAGAAATAGAGGAAGCCGTCCGGGCCCTGCACAATGTCGAACAGCGCGCCGAAACCCCCGTCCACCACCACTTCCGAATCCGTGATCTGACCCTGGTTGGCGTCGTTCACCACGAAGCGCCGCGCGCGCCCCTGATTGAAGTCCACCATGAACAGGCTCCCTTGGAAGCGCGAAAGCACGCCGGACGTGTAGAAGGTGATTCCGGTGGGCGCAATCGTGGGATTGAAGCGCACCAGCGGCGGAATGAAGAAAGGGTCGGTGTCGCCGCAGGGCTGGTTGGAGCGCCAGCCGTAGTTTCCCGCTGCCACCACTCGGTTGATCTCATCGTCGCAGTTCGGCCCGTTCTCGCTGGCGTAGATGGCGCCGCTCGTCGGATGAAACGTGAAATCGAAGCTGTTGCGCAGGCCCAGGTTGAACGCCGGATTGCCCGCGCCGTACGGATTGTCCACAGGCACGCTCCCGTCGGCGTTATAGCGCAGGATCTTTCCCGCGCGCGAGTTCGTGTCCTGCGCGTTGGCCGGGTTGCCGCTGTCTCCCGCGGTGATGTACAGCCGCCCGTCGGGTCCGAAGCGGATGTTCCCGCCGTTGTGCACCGTGTTGGATGGCAGGTTGTCCACGATCACCACTGGGAGGGTTCCCTGTCCGCTTGCTTCGGTGAAGCGCACCACGCGGTGCACCCCCGCAGGATCGGAGTACAGCATGTAGACGAAACCATTGCTGGCAAACTGCGGGTCGAACGCCAGCCCCAGCAGTCCGCGCTCGCCGCTGGTCTCCACCGTCAGCTCCGCAAACGGCTGCGCCAGCAGGTTGCCGTTCTGGATGATGCGCACGCGGCCCGTCGTGAGCTCGTTGAAAAACAGGCGGCCGTCCGGCGCGAAGGCCAGGGTCACGGGAAAGTTCAGACCGCCCACAAACGTCTCCGTGCGAAAGGAAAAGGGAGGCGGGGAGAACCCGATCGGTCCTCCTCCTCCTCCGCCGCCGCAGGAAGCCAGGTATTGCGCGCCGAGCAGCGCCAGCAGCACCAGTCCCGCACGCGCATGTCTCGAACAGGGAATCATCTGCAAAATTCAGATGCGAATGGTTCGCGCATCGTTGTCGCGCGCGTGACGGTCACCGCCCGCAAACGGCTATTTCTTCTTCTGTCGCTTGGCGAACTTCGCGTAGCCCTTGCGCCCCATCAGCGCATACGTCAGCTTCTTTCCCAGCTCCACGCCGGGCTGGTCGAAGGCATCCACGCCGTAGAGCTCGCCGGCAAAAGCCGTCTGGAACTCCAGCGTCTGCAGCAGCGCGCCCACGGTGTATTCGTCCACGCGCGCGAGCGTCCACCGGCAGTTGGGACGGCCGGCGGCGGTGAGCGCGGATTCGGTGGCAACGCGCTCGGCGTGAAACAGCGCCGAAAGGTTTTTTCCGCCCAGGTAGCCGCAGGAGTCGTACCCGGCGAAGTCGCGCGGGATGCGCACCTCGGCGCGCGGGCGCTCCACCTCCCAGAAGGTCACCATCTTGTCGCGCGGGCCTTCCATGTAGAGCTGCAGTTGCGAGTGCTGGTCGGTGACGCCCAGCGCTGCCACCGGCGTCTGTCCCGTTTCCACCACGCGGCCCTGGCGGTTCACGCGCTTGCCCAGGCTCTCCGCCCAGATCTGCCGGTACCAGAACGCCGCACCCCACAGATAGGAAGAATAGGCAAACACCACTTCGATGGACTTGCCGCGCCGCGTATCCAGCGCGTGGTGCACCATGGCCGCGGCCAGCGCCGGATTGCGCTCCATCTTCTCCGTCCAGCAAAGCGTGTTGGCGTCGCGCGCTCCGCGCAGCAGCTTGCCGATGTCGAGGCCCACGAGCGCCGCCGGCACCAGGCCAACGGGCGAAAGCACGGTAAAGCGCCCGCCCACGTTGGGCGGCACGAAGAACAGCGGGTACTGCTCTTCTTTGGCGATGGCCAGCAGGTCGCCCTTGTGCGGGTCGGTGATGGCGATGATCTGCGCGCGGGCGCGCCGTCCCATGGCCTTCACCATCCAGCGCCGCACAATAAGAAAGGTGGAAAGCGTCTCCGCCGTCGAGCCGCTCTTGGCGATCACGCATACCGCGGTGCGTCGTGGGCGCAGCCGCGCGAGCGCCGCCGCCACCAGGCCAGGATCGATATTGTCCAGCACCACCAGTTGCGGGCTGGCGGCGCGGCGGCTCCTGCCGGGCGCAATCTGCAAGGGATGCGGGCCGCGCACGGCCACGTCCAGCGCGTACGCTCCCAGCGCCGATCCGCCAATGCCCAGCAGCAGCACGTGATCGATGGCGCCGCGCAGGTCGCCGGCAAACTCCGCCACCGCGCGCGCCACCGCGCGGTCGTCGGGCAGGAGCGGAAAGCCGATCTCGCCCGTCTCCACGCGCCGCCGAAAAGCGCGCACCACGGAGGCGGCGCGCGCCGCGCTCAGCTCCGCTGCGCGCAGCCCTTCGCGCCCCACCGCACTCTGCATGGCGTTCTCGTAGTGGAAGCGCAGCGGCGGCTTTTTCATGGCGGCAGCATTAGAAACCAATTCGCCGCGGGAAGAAAGCGGAACCGCCGGCCGCGGTGGCCCGAATCACAAACAGCAATTCGATGCGGGCCTAGAAGTCCTCGAAGGTCACGTAGGTGCGCGTGATGCGGTCGTGCCAGGTGAGCTGGTCTTCGTCGAGCAGCGCCCACAGGTATCCCAGCCCCAGCGAGATCGAAGAAAGCACCAGGGCGAGCGCGCGCCCGCGCCGCAGCGAACGCAGCGGGCGGCCGCCTTCGAAGGTGCTGACGCGCAGACCCGTCAGGCGCAGGCCGGGCGTCTTGCCGCCATGCACCAGGAACAGGTAGTGATACGCGCACCAGAAGAAACCTGTGGCCACGGCCGCCACGGTCACGAGCAGTCGCGTGGATGGCATCGGCTGCGCCAGGTAGAAAAAGACCGCGCCAAATACCGCCGTACCCGCGAGCACGGCCGCACCATCCGCCAATGCGGCGGCCACGCGATCGCTGAAGGACGCCACCGGAAGCGGCAGCTCGATCAATTCCAGCACGGAGAACTCTGCCGTATCGTGCTCGTGCTCGTCGATGGTGAGCGCCAGCGCCGGCTGCGCGTCGGTCTCCTCTTCGACCTCTTCCGCCTCCAGAATGCGCGGCGCGTCCAGAATGGGATCGGCCAGTTCTTCCACCGCGGAAACGGACGGCTTGTCCAGCGCCAGCCGCGCCCCCTCAGGCCGGGTGGAAATGGCGGGCCGCGGGAAGGCAATCACCTTGGGAGTCTCCTGTGGCTGATCCGCGGAGTCGCGCTCAAAGTCCAGGCTCAAAGAGTTGCCGCCGCACTGGCGGCGGCGCCGGTTGCGGTAACGGTCCAGGCGCTCCGACTGAAAGTACGGCCCATGCGGACCGCTTAC
>CAYRII010000137.1:0-7344 GCA_964424245.1 uncultured Terriglobales bacterium
GGGTTTTGAAGTCATCGAGGCCTGCCGCCTCTTCGACCTGCCGCCCGACCGCGTGGAAGTGCTGGTTCATCCGCAGTCCACGATTCACTCGCTGGTGGAGTTCGTGGACGGCAGCATTCTGGCGCAGCTTTCGCTAACCGACATGCGCCTGCCCATTCTCTACGCGCTCACCTATCCCGAGCGAATTCAGTCAGATCTGGAGTTACCGCTAGGTGACCTTCGTCATCTGGACTTTCGCCCCCCAGATGTGGAAAAGTTTCCTTGTCTGGCTCTGGCGTACGAAGCCGTTGCCGCCGGCGGATCGCGCACCATAGCGCTGAACGCTGCGGACGAGGTAGCTGTGGCCGCGTTTCTCGAGGGCGACATCCGCTTTGACGAGATCCCGCGTACGATTCGGGAGGTGCTGAACGAAACTAATCCCGGGCGTCCGGAATCTATTCGTCAGGTGCTGGAGTGGGATGCGGAGGCTCGGCGGCTGGCTCGCGAGGTTGTGGCGCGCCTGGGCAGCCGCAACCCCGTGGCGCCTGGGACTGGGCCGAATCGGGGTTGAACAGATAGAATAGAAAGCAGCAGATTGACTGCATGGAAATTCTGGCCAGCAATGTCGTGTCTGTGGCGATTGTGCTCGGCATCATGATCGTGGTGCACGAGTTTGGCCACTACGCCGCCGCCAAGTGGTTCGGCGTTCGCGTGGAAGTGTTTTCCGTCGGTTTCGGTGCCCGCCTGGCAGGCTTCCGCCGCGGCGAAACCGACTACCGCATCAGCGCCATTCCCTTGGGCGGCTACGTCAAGATGGCGGGTGAAAACCCCATGGACGAGCACACCGGCGACCCGGGTGAGTTCATGTCCCACCCGCGCTGGCAGCGCTTCATCATTGCTTTTGCCGGACCCGCCATGAACATCCTGCTGGCCATCGGATTGCTCACCGGTGTGTACATGGTTCGCTATGAGCACCCCATGTTTCTCGATCAACCAGCCGTGATCGGCTGGGTGCTTGAGGAGTCGTCAGCGGCGCAGGCCGGCATTCTTGCCGGAGACCGCATCGTTCGTATCGAAGACATTCACAACCCCACCTGGGAGCAGGTGCTGCCCAAAGTCCTGCTCAGTCCCAACCAGCCCTTGGAGATTTCCATCCAGCGTGGCGACCAGGTGCTGGAGATGACCATTACACCGGACGCCGTGGGGCCTTCTGAAATCGGCAGCCTGGGCCTGTTGCCCGACAAACCCAACGTGGTAACGGCCGTCGAACCGGGCCTGCCGGCGGAACAGGCCGGAATCCTGGTGGGCGATGAGATCGTCGCCCTCAACGGGAATGCCATGCGTTCCATGCCGGCGTTGCAGCGCTACCTGCAGGACAACAAGTCCAAGCCGGTGGAAGTGACGGTGGTACGCAGCAGCCATCAGATGAAGTTCACCATGTCGCCGGTCAAGACGGAACTGGAAGGCGAAAAGTTCTACCGCATCGGAATCATGTCCGACCCGCAGCATGTGGACACGCTTCCGTTCGTAGCTGCGCTGGCGAAGTCTTTGGAGCAGAACCGGAAGAATTCCCTGCTGATCGTGGAGTTGATGAAGCGACTGGTGGCGCGCAAAGTTTCGCTCCGGCAGATTGACGGGCCCATCGGCATTGCCGGGGCGGCGGGCGCGGCGGCGCGCCGCGAGGGCTGGACTCCGTTGCTGGCCCTGATGGCGGCCATCAGCCTGAACCTCGGCATCTTCAACCTTTTTCCCATTCCCATCCTCGATGGGGGAGTCATCATGCTTCTGACCATCGAGGGATTGATGCGACGAGACATTAGCCTCGTCATCAAGGAGCGCATCTACCAGGCGGCCTTTGTGTTCCTGATCCTGTTCGCCGCCGTGGTGATCTACAACGATATTGCCAAAACTCTTCCGGGACTCACCAAGTACGTCCCTTGATTTGAATCCCGGCCAGGAACAAAGAAGGGGCACGACGCGCGTCGTGCCCCTTTTCATTTTCCCCGTTTCGCAGGTCGCCTGAACTTCGTTCCTTACTGGCAGCCTGTAAAGGCCAGGGTTGACGCCGTCACCGAGTCCCCAGGCATCACCGTCAGGGCGGAAGCATCATCCTTGGTGTTGGTCTGCAGGTTCGAGGGAGTACAGTTCGCGGTTCCACCCGAAGATGGAACGAAAGCCAGCGCATCCACCGTGTATTTCACCGGATCGGTCGTGTTCTGCGCGTAGGTTGTGCCGGAACTGTTGAACGCTCCGACGTTGGGGTTTGCACCGGGCACGCTGAGCGTGTAGCTGGCGCAGGCGGTGTTCGCCGGGCAGGCTGCGTCGCCCGCGGTGGCTACATTGACCGTGGTCGCAGACTGTTGAGCCAGGGGGATCGTGACCAGCAGTGTTCCGCCGTTCGCCGCAATGGGCTGCAGGGCGGAAAGAGAAACATCGGCGGGGGTCGCCGCCGAGCCCGTGCTGGTTGTGACCTGGCCCATGATGGACGCCGGGGCAGTGCTGGTACCGCTGGTGGCAATCAGCGGCACATTGCCCATGGCAGTGCCCGCCTGCACGCCGGTGGTCACGGTCGCGGCGTAGGCCACACCGGAGCCGTCCTCGGCCGCCGCCACTACGTCAAAGCTTCCCTCCGGAACGGGACAGAAGGAAAAGTTTCCCGAAGCGTCGGCGGCAGTCTGCATGATCACGCGATCCACGCCTTCCGTGGCCTGTTCCAGCGCCACGATAACGCTGCCCCCGGAAATAGGCTGGCCGGTCGCGCTGTCCACGACTTTGCCCTGGATAGAGTTGGAGACGAGTGACACCTCGCCGGCGTGCAGTACGGGCTTCAGCCGGAACTGGCCGCCCCCGGCAATCACAATGGAGGCGCAGGCGTTCAGGTCGATGTTTAGATCGGACACCTGACCTTCCTCAATCACGAACTTTCCGCCCGCGATCTGTCCGGAAGGAATCTTGATGCCCGTGTTGGCTTCGCTGGAGAGGCGCAGGGTGCGGGCGATGCCGTCAGCCGCCAGAACCACGCAGTTGGCATCGTTGCCCTGGCACTTGTTGTCCGCTACCATGCTACCGGAGTTGTTGTCCAGGAGGATCAACCGGATCTGCTGGTACTGTCCGGCATCCAGTTGCGTGCCGGAATCGAGCGTGGCCAGAAAGCATTGCGTGCTTCCCGCACCCAGCAAATCCACCTGTTTGGGATTGGCAGCGAGGTCCGGGGTAAGGTCCACCCAGCCGGCATCGCTGGCCTCCGCGGTGGCGCTGCGATGCGCGCGCACGTTCTTGATGGTGACGTACACATTGCTGTACGGGCCCATGGGCGCTTCGCAGGTTGCCGGGTCGCTTACGTGGACATTGATGGTTCCCGTCCCGTTCACAGACTGGAATTGCACTTGCGTTGACGTCCCGCACGCCGCCATCAGGGTGGCAACCAGAATCAAAACGCCGGTGGGAAAAAGAAAAGAACGATTGAAATTTCGGTTCATCCTATCCTCCGTTGCCGCGCACAGGGGAGAGGCGGCAGGGCACCCAGGGTGCCGCGAGATAAAGGGGAGTGATCGAGGCCGGCCGGGAATCTCTCGAAAACCCGACGACCAGCCAATGATTACGCTCCAAGGCTAATACAGAAACAGAGCGTAGGGCAACCAGGAGGCGCCGTGGGCGCAACTTGTGCGCATCCGCGCCATGCTACACTAGGCTTTTCCATGTCCAATTTGCAGCGCAGAAAATCTCTGGCGGTTACCGTGGGCGGGGTGTGCGTGGGAGGCGCCGCGCCGGTTGTGGTGCAATCCATGACCAACACCGACACGGCCGATATCTCCGGCACCGTGCGGCAGGTGGCGGCCCTGGCGGAGGCGGGCTCTGAGCTGGTGCGCGTCACGGTCAACAACGATGCCGCCGCCGCAGCCGTGCCCCGCATCGTGGACGCCCTCGAGCAGCAGGGCGTGCGCGTTCCCATCATCGGCGACTTCCACTACAACGGCCACATCCTGCTCAAGAAGTTCCCCGAGTGCGCGCGTGTGCTGGCCAAGTACCGCATCAATCCCGGCAACGTCAGCATCGGTAAGAAGGACGACGAAAATTTCCGCACCATGATCGAAGTCGCAGTGGAAAACCGGAAGCCGGTGCGCATCGGCGTGAACTGGGGATCGCTGGACCAGGCACTGCTGACGCGCATGATGGACGAGAATTCGCGCCTCGCCGAGCCTCGCGACGCGCGTGCCGTCACCATGGACGCCATGGTGGAGAGCGCGCTGCGCTCGGCCGAACTGGCGGAGCAATACGGCCTGCGCCCCGGCCAGATCATCCTCAGCGCCAAGGTCAGCGGCGTGCAGGACCTGATCGATGTGTACCGCGTGCTTGCGGCGCGCTGCTCCTATCCTCTGCATTTGGGCTTGACCGAGGCCGGCATGGGCGCCAAGGGCATTGTGAGCAGCACCGCGGCCCTGAGCGTGCTGTTGCAGGAGGGTATCGGCGACACCATTCGCGTTTCTCTCACTCCGGCGCCCGGCGGCGATCGTTCCGAGGAAGTGCGCGTGGCGCAGCAGATCCTGCAATCGCTCGGCCTCCGCAGTTTTACCCCGCAGGTCACGGCGTGCCCGGGCTGCGGGCGAACCACCAGCACATTCTTCCAGGAGATGGCGGAGCAGATCCAGGACTACCTCCGCCGGCAGATGCCGGTGTGGAAGAATCGCTACAGTGGCGTCGAAGAGATGAAAGTGGCGGTGATGGGCTGCGTGGTCAACGGGCCGGGCGAATCCAAACACGCCAACCTTGGCATTTCCCTCCCGGGAACATTCGAAGAGCCCAAGGCCCCGGTCTTCGTCGATGGCCGCTTGCTCACCACCCTCCGCGGCGACCACATCGTCGCCGAATTCATCAAGATCCTCGACGATTACGTGGAGTCGCACTATCGCGTGCGCGAGGAAGCGGCCGCGCGGCGCTAGCCGTTCTTTCCCGCCCCGGATTGCAATAGAGCTTGATTCCAGCTCCCTCCAGCAGTAGCCTTCTTGCGTCGGGACTAGAGCATCACCCGGCTCACCCGCCTCCAGGAGTTCCGCCATGCGCAGAAACGGCAGGTTTTCCTCTCTTTTGCCATCCACGTATGCCAGATGGCTCGCACGTTTCCGGCCGATGGTCCGTTGGGGACTGGTACTGTCCGGTGTGGGCTTGCTCCCGGCTCTGTGGCTAACGGCACAGCAGAATGTGCCGGGCATCCCCGCTCCGGTGCTCCGGGCCACGACGCAATTGGTGCAATTGGATGTCGTAGTGACTGACAAGAGTGGCCAGCCCGTACGCGGACTCACTCGCGAAGACTTCGTGGTGGAGGAGAAAGGCAAACCGCAGAAGATTGCGACCTTTGGATTCTCCCAGCACTCGGCCGCCAGCCATAGTGGACCGCCTCCGTTGCCGGAGAATATCTACACCAACCGCGTTGCCTACCGCACTCCCACCGGCCCGGTCACCATTCTGATGCTGGATGGATTGAACACGCCCATCCAGAACCAGGCCTACGCGCGACAGCAATTGATCCAGTATCTGGCCACGCAGTTCAAGGCGGGCCAGCGCATGGCCGTGTTTGGTCTCAGCAATAGCTTGTCGGTGCTGCAGGACTTTACGTCGGATCCCGAACTGCTGCGTGCGGCATTGGAGAGTGCCGTCGCGGGGAAATCCTCGTTGCTTCCCGACGCCAACCGCGCTCCCAACACCCGCACCCCCGCAGAGTCCAGCGTGCGCGGCGGTGGAGCGCAGTTTGAGAAAGTCTTGGCAAATGTCAGGCAGTTTCAAAGCGAACAGGACGCCCTGGCCCTGGATACGCGAGTGGCTGTTACCTTGACCGCGCTGCGCACCGTAGCGCGCGCCGTGGCTGGCTATCCCGGCCGCAAGAACCTGATTTGGGTTTCCGCTGCCTTTCCCCTGGTTCTGACGCCGGACACCGGCGACGGCATGAACAGCATCATTCCCTTGAGCCAGCGCGCCGGATTCAACACCATCCGGCAATATGCCGATGACATTCGCCGCACTTCCAGCTACCTCTCCGATGCGCAGGTGGCCGTGTATCCCGTGGATGCGCGCGGGCTGGTGGGCGCGCCGTTGAACGATGCCAGCAGCTCCGGCCTGAACGACGCGGGCTTGCTTCGCATGGGAGCTGACTACGGCAACCAGGTCGCCAAGCAAAGCGAGAATCTGATTGAGACTCAGTTCGCCATGAATGCCATTGCCCAGGAAACCGGCGGGCGGGCTTACTTCAGCCGCAACGACATTGATAATGCCGTGGCTCTGGCTGTGGCCGATGGTTCCGTGTATTACACGCTGGGATATTACGTGGAGGACAAAAACTGGGACGGCCAATTCCGCGGAATCTCGGTTAAGGTCGACCGCCCGAACGTGGACGTGCGCCACCGGCCCGGCTACTTTGCCATCGATCCGGTCGAATCCTACCTCAAGGCCAAGAACAAGGAGAAGGACAACGAGCTGGCCATCGCCATGCGCTCCGACATCCTGCCGGCCACCATGGTCATCTTCGATTCCCGCGTGATCCCGCCCGATCCGGCGGCCAAGATGACCGTGCCCGTGGAATTCCTCGTGAATATGCAGACCATCGCCGTTGAACCTCAGTCCGGCGGCAAACAACACGCCGACCTCAGCTTTCATGCCGCCGCCTTTTCTCCTGAGGGCAAGATGGTCACCGCCCAGGACGTCAGGGTGGATGCGCCCCTCAAGGCGGAGACCTACCAGCAGTTTCTGCAGCAAGGTCTCCCTTTCAAGTTGGAGTTGGAGCTGGCGCCGGGGCGCTATCAACTGCGCCTCGCCGTGCGCGACAATCGCACCGGTTATCTGGGCACGATGGAGGTGCCTCTGATTCTGGCCGCCAGTGGAAACAAATCCGCCCGGTAAGTCCCTGCGGGTACCGGCAAGTTGCATGCGGGATTGTCGCCGGACGGCTGCCCCCGGCCGGCAATCGAAGAGAGTTTTAGACGAAGGCCAGACGCATCAAGCCTACCGCTGCTACCATCCACAGGCCAAAGCCTGCAACGATCAGCGTCAGCCGCACCGCCGTATTGTCGGCAATCTTGTTGTATTCCGCGCCCATAAGCTCCGCTCCTTCTACCCCCGTCCTGTCTCCTTAGACGTACGCAAAGCGCAAAGGTTAGGTTCCAGGTTTTCCCGGGAAAAACCCGCCGACCGGTGGGAGCTAAGGGGGAAGGCGCATCGGCAAAGCTAAAAGAGGGTCTCTGAGGGACGCTCGGCCGCCAAAGCCTGCAACTGCGGGTAGCGCTCGGCCAGGGTCTTCGGCACTGCGACCTTCATTCCAGTGAGCATGTGTCGAATTTCCAGCGCGTTGACCGCCGCCTTGCCTTCAAAGTGATT
>CAYRII010000138.1:0-7317 GCA_964424245.1 uncultured Terriglobales bacterium
TGTCGCCGGCGTTGGCCACGTAGGCGCGGGAACCGTCGGCCAGCGCCGTCACCGACACCGGCGCCACTCCCACCGGCACCGTCGCCAGCACCGTCGGGGGCTTCACGTCTGCCTTGATTATGGTGACGTTGTTGCTCCCCGGGTTGGTCACATACACCCGGAGCAGTCTGCGGTCGAAGCGCAGGAAGTTGGGAGACGTTCCCACCGGCAGGGTGTCGGTCACCGTGTCGGTTGCCGTGGCGATCACGCTCACTGTTCCGTCTCCCTGGTTGACCACGAAGAGTTGTGTGCCGTCCGAATGCATCTCCGCCCATACCGGAGAATTGCCAACCGGGATGACCGTCAATACGGTTCGGTCCACCGTCGAGATCACGGTGACCGTGCCATCACCTTGATTCACGCAGTACAGCTTGCTGCCGTCGGGCGTTTCCGCCAGGGCCGCGGGATTGTTGCCCACGGTGATTTCGGACTGCAAGATGTCGCTCGCAACCGAAATCACGCCCACAGTGCCGGTTCCCGAGTTGGCCACATAGACCAGTGTGGCCTGCGTGGTGTGCACGAAGACCGGAGCCGATCCCACGGGCAGGCTGATGGTTTTCGGCGCCAGGGATGGAAGGAAGGTGGTGTACTGGCTGACGCTGTCGCTGTCGCGGTTGGCCACGTAGGTGCGGCTGCCGTTGGGCAGCAACCCGGCATGCACCGGCCCGTTCCCCACCGGTTGGATAACCACGTTGGTATCGCCGGAGACGTCGATGTGCGTGGTGGTTCCCGCCGCACCGCCGTTGCGGCTGACGATGATGGCTTCCTTGCGGGACTGCGGATCTCCGCCGGGCGGGAAAATGGGCGTGGCCACCGGCCGAAACTGGTCCCCACAACCGATCCAGATCAGACTGCCCAGAACAATGGCCGCCAGGCCGGCCTTCCGATGATGACTCATCCACGCTCCCGCAGCAATTCCGCCATGAATGCGAAAAGATCCTCTCGCAAACCGCAAAACTCGTATTGTAATAGCAGGCGACGATCCGCGCCAGCCGCCGGCGCCCTGGTGCGGTTTCCACCTGCGTTTTCGTTCTGCCAGCGCCGGCCATGGAACCGTAATGCATCGCCACCCTTCCGCAGGCCGGGATGCTCCATTTTCAAACCGGGCGCGCCGCCTGCTTCTGGCGGCTGCCATCTTGCTGTTCCTGTTGGCCGCGCTATCGGCCGCGTGGTGGACGGTGGCCTCCGCACGCAGCGCCATACTTCCGAACCAGCCGGCTGCCGCTATTCTCGCCACCGTCCTGGTGCTGGCTTTCGCCGTGGCGGCGCGCGCCTTGCGCGCCGTCACCACCACAGGCGCCCTGGCCGGCGCATTCACAGTTTCGCTTCTCTTCCTTGGCGGCGGCGCAGGCGCTTTCGCCGCAATAGCACTGGTCTTTCTCCTCACTTTTCTTGCCACGCGCCTTGGCCACGGCCGCAAGCTCCAGTTGGGCATTGCGCAGGGCGATCGCGGCCGCAACGCCTCGCAGGTGCTGGCCAACACCGGCGTGGCCGCCTTGGCCGCACTGCTTGCCTGGCAGGGACAACCGTCCGGAATGTGGCTGGCGATTTCCGCCGCCGCTCTTGCCGAGGCCGCCGCGGACACCGTCTCCAGCGAAGTGGGACAGGCTGTGGCGTGGCCCACCGTCCTGGTCACCACCTGGCGCCGTGTTCCTCCGGGAAGTCACGGCGGCGTCAGCCTTCCCGGTACCCTGGCCGGTCTTTTCGCGGCCGCTCTGGTCACCGCCACCTGCACCGCCGCGCGCGTCATCGACCCTCCTTTGGCTGGGATTGTTCTGCTCGCCGGGCTCTCCGGCATGCTGGCGGATAGCCTGCTTGGCGCCACCCTCGAGCAACGCGGCCTGATGGGAAATGATGCGGTCAATCTTTCGGGCACTCTGGTGGCTGCGGCCGTGACTCTTGTGTTTAGCTAGCTTTGTCTCCGGCGCGCCATCGTGTAAGGTGTGCGGCGGCCCTCATTCCGCGGGGGGCGAGCCCGTCTGTTCGGAGTCGTTCATGAAAAAGTTGTTGCCGCTTTTTCTTTTGGTCGCCGCCTCCGCCTTCGCCCAGCAGTACGATGTTCTCGTCCGCAACGGCCGGGTGGTGGATGGCAGCGGCAACCCCTGGTTCTACGCCGACGTCGGCATTCTCGGCGACCGCATTGCTTTCGTGGGACGCGCCGGCGAAGGCGTTTCCGGCAAGCGCACCCTCGATGCCACAGGGCTCATCGTCGCTCCCGGCTTCATCGACATGCTGGGCCAATCCGAGCTCACGCTGCTGGTCGACCCGCGCGCTGAAAGCAAGCTGACCCAGGGCATTACCACTGAGATCACAGGTGAAGGCGGCTCGGCTGCCCCGCAGAACGAAGCCACGCTGCGCGACCTGCGCGATTTCCTGGAGCACTTCAAGCTCACCGTGGACTGGGCTTCCCTGAACGAGTACTTCGTTCGCCTGGAGAAACAAGGAGCGGGCATCAATCTGGGAACTTTTGTGGGAGCCACCCAGGTTCGGCAGATGGTTTTGGGCGACGACGACCGCGCGCCTACCCCCGAAGAGCTCGCGCGCATGCAGGAGATGGTGAACGAAGCCATGCTGGACGGCGCCATGGGCCTCTCCTCTTCCCTCATCTACGCCCCCGCTAACTTTGCCAAGACGGAAGAGCTGGTCGCGCTGGCGCGTGTGGCCGCCCGCCACGGCGGCATTTACGCCTCCCACATTCGCAACGAGAGCGACACCATCCAGGAAGCGCTTCAGGAGGCCTTTCGCATCGCCCGCGAGGCCGGGATTCCCGTTGAGATCTGGCACCTGAAGGTGGCGGGAAAAAACAACTGGGGCAAGATGCCGGAGGTGGTTGCCGCCATCGAACAGGCGCGTGCCCAGGGACTCGACGTCACCGCCGATCAGTATCCCTACGTGGCTTCGGCCACTTCGCTCGGTGCGGTCATTCCTCCCCGCTTCCACGAGGGCGGCGTGGACGCCCTCCTCGCCCGCCTCCGCGATCCCGAGCAACGGGCTGCCATTCGCCATGAGCTCGAGGCCGCAAGCAGCGACTTCGACAACATGTGGCAGGGTGTCCGGGGTCCGGAGGGCATCCTCGTGGTCTCCGTCCTCAACTCCGGCCTGAAAAAATTCGAAGGCAAAACCCTCGCCGAGATTGCCGCGCTGGAGGGCAAGGACCCGCTCGATGCCCTTTTGGACCTGGTCCTTGCGGATCGTGACAGCGTGGGCGCCGTATTTTTCGAAATGCGCGAAGACGACGTTCGCCTGGCCCTGCGGCAGCCATGGGTCAGCATCGACACCGATTACGGCGCCGTCAGTCCTACCGGTCCTCTGGGCGAATCCCGCTCTCATCCCCGCGCCTACGGGACCTTTCCGCGCATTCTGGGCCGCTACGTTCGCGAAGAGCGCCTGCTCACTCTCGAAGACGCCATCCGCAAGTTCACTTCGCAGCCTGCGCAGCGCCTGGGGCTTGAGGGGCGGGGCCTGCTGCGTACCGGCTCCTTCGCCGATGTCACCATCTTCGATGCCGATAAAGTTCGCGACGTGGCCACGTTCGAAGACTCGAACCGCACCTCCCAGGGCATCGTATATGTGTTGGTGAACGGCGTTCTTTCGCTGGAACAGGGCCGGTTGACCGGGCAACTGGGCGGCCGCCCCTTGCGCGGTCCCGGATGGGCGGCCCGGGGCTATGCCCCCGATGGCCTGGCGCCACGCGGCCGCATTCACGGCGTGGTCACAGACGCCGCTGGATGGCCGCTGCCCCGCACCCGTGTCACTTTGACCGACGCTGCCGGAAAGGTTCTCGCTACGTTTGACACCCGCAAGGACGGGCGCTACGAGTTCCCGTTGCAAGCTCCCTGTCCCGGTTGCAGCCTTGCCGCCGAACGGCCAGGCTTCAACTCCGCCGGCCTCGATGTGGACTACAACGGCGCCAACTCCCTCTGGTTCAGCTTTGCCCTGGGGAGAGAGGACTAGAAGATGCCGGTTTCCGCCGGCGAACCGTTGCCGCCCTCGCCGGCATCTGAGAGAGTAGTGTTCAGGAGCAGAATGCGATCCCACGTGCCATGACGCTGAAAACGTTTGTTATCTCCGCCGCCATCGCCCTGGCGCTGCTCTTGTATGCCCAGCGCCGCACCGAGGCCCCCGCGCCTCCCAGCTACTCCGCTGTGGTGGATCTTACCCAGCCGGAAGGCGAAAAGTTTCCCAACTGGGAGGGCACGGAAAAGTCCCCCTTCGAGGCCCATGAACTGGGCAACATGGAACGCGACGGTTATTTCACCCGCGTCTTCACCACGCCGGAACACTTTGCCACCCACATGGACGCCCCGGCGCACTTTGCCGTCGGCCGCTGGACCGTGGACCAGGTGCCGCCGGAGCGGTTGGTAGGCCCGCTGGTGGTGATCGACGTCTCCCCCAAGGCGCGCGCCGACGCCGATTACCAGGTCACGATCGACGACGTGGCCCACTGGGAGCAGATCTACGGCCAGATCCCCGCCGGCGCCATCGTGCTGGCACGCACCGACTGGGCCCGGAAGTGGCAGTCCATGAAGGAATACCGCAACGCCGATGAGGGCGGCGTGAAGCATTTCCCCGGTTTTCATCCCGAGACCGTGCGCTTCCTGGTGGAAGCGCGCCGCATTGTCGGCCTGGGGATTGATACCTTGAGCGTGGATTACGGCCCTTCGCGCACCTATCCCGTGCACAAGTACACCGCGGCGCGCAGTGTCTATCACCTGGAGAACGTCGGCGATCTCAGCCGGGTGCCGGAAGCCGGCGCGTTGCTGGTGGCGGCTCCCGCCAAGCTGGCCGGAGGCTCCGGCGGCCCGGTGCGGATTCTCGCGCTGGTTCCCTGAACCGGGCGGGGTACCCGGTTCAACCCGTCAACCGTTCGCTCCCCATCAGCCACAACGTATAGCTCAGAACTTCGCGCAGGATGGCGCGCGCCCGCTGCCACCACGAAACCGCCTGCGCCGGCTGCCGCGGCGAGCCGTACACCTCAATTCCATGCCGTCCCAGCATCTGCTTGATGCGGAAGATGTGGTAGTCGTCGCTTACCGCCAGGCACGTCCGCATCCCGTTGGCTTTCATGATGGCGGCCACCCGTCCCGCGGATTCCGCCGTGCTGTCTCCCTGGGTTTCGGCGATGATGTGCTGGTCGGCGATGCCGCGTTCTTTCAGATAGTCGCGGCCCACCCCGCCTTCGGTGTAATCGGGGTCCCCGCCGTGGCCGCCGGTGGTGATCACAATCGGCGCCAGGCCCCTCTGGTAGAGCTGGAACGCATGGTCCAGGCGCGCGCGGTAGACGGGAGAGGGGCGCCCGGCGTACTCCGCCGCGCCAAAAACCACGATCGCCTCCGCCGCGCGCGTTTCGTCCGCCGTGGACTGCCGGGCAATCAGCGAGTACACCACGCCCGTGTAAACAGCCGCCAGCAACGCCAGCAAGACCAGGATCCGCCGAACCCGCGACCGGCCCGCGAGCTTCACCTTGCCGGCTGGAACGCTCATGTCCCCGCGAGGAAATCGGTGATTTCCTGCGTAGGGATGGCGCCCTCGCGCAGCACGCGCCAATCCGCTTCTTCGTCGGTGAGGTCCACAATCGTCGAGGCCACGCTGCGCGGCGAGGGCCCGCCATCCACGATCATCGGCAGAAGGTCTCCCAGTTGTGTCCGCACGCCCTCGGCGGTGGTGCATTCGCTGGCCCCGCTCACGTTGGCCGAGGTTGCCGTCACCGGCACTCCCGCCGCCCGGATTACGGCGAGCGGTATCCGGGCTGCGGGCACGCGCAGCGCCACGTTGCCCGTGTTGGCCGTGACTTTGAGCGGCAGCCGCGAGGCTGCCTTCACGATCATCGTCAGCGGGCCCGGCCAATACTTCTCCGCCAGCCGGTAGAAGGATTCCGGCAAGGGCCGCGCCAGTTCCACGGCCTGCTCGGTGGTTTCAATCAGCAGCGAAAGCGGCTTGTGCCTGGAGCGCGACTTGATTTCGTAAATGCGCTTGACCGCCAGCAGGTTGAACGGGTCCGCCGCCAGCCCATAAAACGTGTCTGTGGGCATGCCCAGCACATGGCCCCGGCGGATTTGCTCCGCGGCATAGGACACCAGCGATGCTTCCGGATTTTCGCTGTTGATGCGTAGGACTTCGGCGGGCACTCGCGCTCCCCGTACTGCGAGCTTGCTCTTAACCGGCGAAAGCTAACACATCCCCCGGCGGCCTGCAACAAGCTCACCTGGGCGTATCATGGTTCGCCGTGAGCGTGGAAACCAGTCCCCGGTTGCGACCCGTCTCCAGCCCCCAAAACTCCCTGGTCAAGGAGCTGCGGCGCGCCCTTTCCTCGGGCGACCTTACCGCCGACGGCTGCTGTGCCATCGAGAGTGTTCGCCTCGTCGAAGAGGCCATCCGTAGCGGGCTGCGCTTCCGCGCCCTGTTTTTTGCCCAGTCTGCGCAGGCGGCTTCGCGCCGCCTGCTGCCTCAGATTGGCGCCCGCGTGGACACCTTGCTCCTGCCGGATGCCGTCTTCAACTCCGCCGTCTCCACCGAGTCTCCCCAAGGCGTCGCCGCGCTGGTCCATCTTCCGCCCCGCACCCTCGGCGATGCGCTTCGCCCCGCCCCGCCCCTGGTTCTGGTGGCTGCCGGCATCCAGGACCCGGGCAATCTCGGCACCATGATTCGCTCCGCCGAGGCCTTCGCTGCGACCGGGGTGGTTCTGGGAGAAAAGACTGCCAGCGCTTTCAACCCCAAGGCGGTGCGCGCTTCCGCTGGTTCGCTGTTTCGCCTGCCCGTGGTCTCCGCGCGCCTCTCCGAACTTTGCCCGGAGCTGGCCCGCCGCGGCCTGCGCCAGGTGGCCGCCGTCTCGCACCAGGGCACACCGCTCCACCAGGTCAGCCTCGATGGCCCCCTGGCGCTCTTCGTCGGCAACGAAGGCGCCGGCCTGCCTCGCGACCTCCTGGCGAGCATGGATGAAGTGGTCGCCGTACCGCACTCCTCGCGCGTCGAGTCGCTGAACGCCGCCGTGGCCGCCTCCATCCTGCTGTACGAAGCGGCGCGCCTACGAACTCTGCCATGAGCCTCTTTGCCGCTACCGCCGCAGCGCCAGCCGATCGTCCCCTCGCCGACCGCATGCGCCCGCGCACGCTCGAGGAGTTCGTCGGCCAGGAGCACCTGCTGGCCGCGGGCAAGCCCTTGCGCGTGCAGATGGAGCGCGACCAGCTGGGCTCGATCATCCTGTGGGGGCCGCCCGGCTCCGGCAAGACCACGCTGGCCAAGATCGTCGCCGGCGGCACGCGCTCCGAGTACGTCGAG
>CAYRII010000139.1:0-7317 GCA_964424245.1 uncultured Terriglobales bacterium
GGAGCAGTTCTACACGCTCACCAAGCACGCGGCGACGCTGCGCATCAAGAGCGGCATGGCGAAGGACGGAAGCATCGTCGCGCGGCTGTGCGAGGTGTGGTGGAACGGCGGCGCCTACGCCGACGTCGGCCCGCGCGTGACGCAGAAGTCCGGGTTCACCGCGCCGGGGCCGTACGACATCGAAAACGTGCACATCGATTCGTACGCGCTCTATACCAACCTGCCGCCGGCCGGAGCGCTGCGCGGTTTCGGCATCCCGCAGCTCGTGTGGGCGTACGAAAGCCACACCGATCTGATCGCGCGCGAGCTGAAGATCGACCCCGTGGAGTTCCGGCGGAAGAACATCCTGCGCGACGGCCGTCCGCAGGCGACCAGCACGGTCATGCAGGATGCGGCGATCGGCAAGGCGCTCGAGCGCGTGGCGGCGCGCATGGATTGGGGCAAGCCCTTCGATCGCGGCGGCGGAACGCTCCGGCGCGGCCGCGGCATTGCGATCGGCTTCAAGGCGAGCATTTCGCCGACGACCTCGGTTGGCTCCTGATGTACTCACGACGCTACGATCAAGCGGTGGACCAGTTTCGCAGCGTGCTGGAGATGAACCCGAACTTCCGGCGCTCCCGATGGGGGCTGGCCCGGACCCATGAGCTGAAGGGGATGTACCAGGAGGCGGTCTCCGAGTGCGAGAAGATCCCCGCGCTGCCCAACATAGATGCCTTCGCCAAAGCCCTGTTCCAGCGCCGCTGTTCGCTCTACCGAAAGGTCTACACCAGTTCTGGCACGGGCCGGGTGAATGCAAAGTGGTACGAAACGGCGCGCCAGGAGATCAAGGACGCAATCAGCCGGGACGAGGATGCGTATTCCATAGCGACACTGTATGCGGCGACGGGAGAGGCGGGGAAAGCGCTGGACCTGCTGGAACGAGCCTACGCGGAGCACGACAGCGCATTGCTGCAGTTGAAGGCCGACCCGCGCATGGACAAGCTGCGCTCCAGTGCCCGTTTTCAGGCGCTGCTGAGGCGTATGAACTTTCCTGAATGACCGCCACGTTAGGCGCAGTGTGCTCCGGCCCGATCGTGAGCATCAGCCGATTCCGGTGAAAGACAGGCGCTCCTAGCTGCGGGACCACCTGTCTCATCGGGCGCTGGGTCAGCTCTTCATCAGGACCTCAACTACGCCCTCGTGTTTTTTCCCAAAACGTTCGAGCAATTCCTTTCCCTTCTTCCCTGCTTCCAAGAATTCCTGTTACTTACGTGACGGGGCAGCGCTGAAAACGCTGAGTTTTCCCGACTTGGCGCGGAAGCACGCAGAAGCCCGCTTGCGGGTGCACCTCAGGTGCACTATTGGTGCACCATTGGCTGCGAATGAGGTCATTCAGCGCAAATGAGAGTAAGGTATCTCATTCAAAACAGGTGAAACGGGGTGTGTACGAACAGGGCAGGTTGAATTAGCAAACCGCCGCCTTCAGCCACTCGGCCACCTCTCCGGAGGAAACGGGGCGGGCGACGAACAGAGCCATTATAGCGGAAGGGCCGTGGGGAGCGGCGGGAGGAATGCGGTTCAGGGGCGGGTGAGCACGGTGTGGAGGGGATCGAGGAGGAGCTTGGTGGTCCCCGCGGGTGCGGTGAAGCGGAAGACGGTTTCCGGGCCGTCGGCAAAAACGCGGCCGAGCAGCACGGGCTTGCCGCGACCCGGAACCGCATAGACGGGCACCGAGGTGATGAGCGTGTCGGGCGCGTCGCGTTGCAGGATCTTACCTGTAGCGGTGACCTTGCCGGCGCGCGGCGCGAGGCGGATTTCCGCCAGTTCCAGCGCAGGTAGAACAGTACCGTGCACCCATTCTGCAAAAAACCAGTCCAGGGAGCGCTGCCCATCGAAATGCAGCGCGGGAGGCAGAACTTCCTCGAAGGCGCGCTGTAGGTCGTGATTGGAGAGGTCGCCGTTTTCGTGGCGGCGGCGCAGGTTTTCGAGCACGCGGAAAAAGAGCTCGTCGGAGCGGCCGGGGCCGGCATCGCGCAGCATGTGGCGCAGCATGTGAAACAGCCAGGTGCCGCGGCCGTAGGCCACAACGTCGAAACCATCGGGGAAAACGGACGAGGAGAGGCGCACGCCGAGGGAAACGGGGCCGGCGTCGGCCAAGGGAGCGCCCGAAGAGGACTGGCGCACGAGGTCGGTGCGGTAATGCTCCATCATGGTGCGGAAGTCGCCGGGCCGCTCTCTCTCGATCTCGAGAAGGGCGCAGTAGTTGGCCAGGGCCTCGATGGCCCAGCGGTCGCGGTAACTGCGCCACAGCACCAGGTCGCCCCACCACTGATGGGCGGCTTCGTGGGCCTGCATCAGGCCGCCGAAGAGCACCGCGTCCGGGCCCTCCAGGCGGGCGATGCGCTGCTCCTCAGGGGCGAGAAAAGCATAGCTGGAAAGAAAGACTAGGCCGGGCCAGCCCTGGCTGTCGCGTCCGGGCATCTGCGTGAGCGCCAGTTGGCTGTAGGGGAACGGTCCCAGGCGCTGGGAGAGAAATTCCACGGTGCGCGCGGCGCGGTCGGCGAGCACCTGGGCGTTGCGTGCCGGATCCGGCTGCCGGGGCGACGGCACGAACTCGGGCGAGCCCGCCACGCGCGGGTTGGGACGCCGGATGACTCCGACCGTCGCCCTGGGAAACGAACTTTCCACGCCGCGGGAGGCGTAGGTTTCGATGAGGGTATCGCCGGCGCGGGCGGTGGCTTTGACGTACCGGCCGAGGTTAAAACCGGCCACAGGCATGGGACGATCGGAACGCCAGCGCGAAACTTGAAGGTTGCCATCGCGCTGCTCGGAGACGGGACGGCCGGTGGCCACCAGCGTCCACTCCGGGGGATGGCGGAACTCCAGATCGAAATCGGCCATGGCCATGCCGCGATTGGGGTACCAGGTGCCCCGCGCGCCCACGCGGAAAAGGCCTCCCCCGGCATCGGCCAGCACCTTGCCGCCATAGGCAAAGCGCAGCTCCAGCTTGCCGGGCGCCGCGAATGGCCGCGGCAGGACCACGACCATAACGTCGTTGCCGCGGCGCGCCAGGTCGGTGCCACGCACGGAAGGATTGTGAATGAACTCCAAAGGCTGCCCTTCGAGGGTGACGGAGCGGACGGTGAGGAAGCGGGAAAGCTCGAAGCCGAAAGCGCGGCGGCCGGGCTCGGCCACATCCAGCAGCAGAACAGCCTCGGCCTCCAGCTCATCCGGGGGGCGGACCTCGGCGCGAATCTTGAAGGAAGTGACGCGGATGTTGGCTTCCGCGGCGTAACCGGAGGAGACTTCCCGCGCCTGCGAGGCAAAGCGCGCAGCGCGCGAAGGAAAAGCGGTCCACAGGTTGAAAAAGAGCTGTCCTTCCTCGAACCCTACCTGGCCCACGGCCACCTGCTCGGCGAACAACTCGTCAAAGCGAACGTCGAAGGTGCCCAACTTTTCGCCGCTCACGCGGGCGTGCAGCATGCGTCCGGAACCGCTGGCGGCATCGCGATTCAAGAATCCCACCAGCAGGCGCAGGGCGTCGGCCTCGGCCAGGCTGCCGGCCGCGGCATTCCAGCGCGCCACGAACTGGTGGGGACCATCGGAGGCGCGCAGCGCGGGCTCCAGTTGCCCGAACGTATCGTCATTGAAGCGCAGGTAGGCGGTGGAAAAGCGCTCCGTGAGGATGGGAGAGCCGGTGAACAGGGCGAGCGAGGCGCGCTCCACCTTGTCCGGGGGCATGACCAGGATCTCGCCCTCACCCTCAAAAAAGGCGCCGGTAATGAGGCCTTCCACGCTGCGCGTGAAGGCGATGGTGCCGTCGTTGAAGACGAGGTGGATGCTGTCGCGGTCGAGGGTGGCATCGCGCACCTGGAAGACGCGCTGCGGGTCGAGCCCCACGGTGCGCAACTGGCGGTAGAGTTCGGCGGCGGGGCCTTCGGCCGGTGGCGCAGCGGGCGGCGCCATCTGCGCCGCCAGGGAGGCCGCGGCCGCAGCCAGCCAGAGCGCAAGCTGGGCGGCCCGCCGGACCTCTCTGGTAACATCGCGGGTCACGAGAGCTCTCCCATTGCTGCTAGAATGCGCTATCGTGCGTCCCGTTGTCATCCTCCTGGCTTTGCTCTCTTTGGCCGCGCCCTCTTTCGGGGACATCATTCATCTGAAGAACGGCCGCCGGATCGTGGCCGACCGCGTGCGTGAGAGCAACGGCCGCGTGGAGTACGAGATTGGCGACGACACCTATGCCATCTCCCGCTCCCTCGTGGAACGTATAGACACCGGAGTGGGCGCGGTGGTCGCGCGGCAGGAGTCCATGCCGGTGCTGGTGCCGGAGCAAGGAGTCCAGCAGGCGCCGGAACTGGTGGCGCGCGTGGTGCGCGACGGCAAGGTGGACACCATGGCGCTGGCGGCGCTGGACGATGCCACGCAGCCCGAGCTGGCGGCCGCGGCGTTTTTTGCCGCCGCGCAGCACGAGCAGACCTACGGCAGCCCCGACCGGGCGCGCGCCTACCTGGAGCGCGCCGTGCATCACCTGCCGGAAAACGCGGCGCTGGTGGAGCACTACGTGGCCGCGCTGCTGCAGTTGCGGCGCTACCGCGATGCGGTGACGCACGCCGAGCGCGCCACCAAACTCGCCCCCAACTCGGCGGACGCTTTTGGCCTGCTGGGCCTGGCCTATTTCCACCTGGAGCGGACGCAGGAGGCAATCCAGGCGTGGAAGCGCTCGCTGCAGTTGCGCCCCAGCGCCATCGTGGAGCGTTACCTGGCGCAGGCGGAGCGCGACCTGGCCGCGGAATCCGGCTTCGGGCAACAGGAGAGCGGGCACTTCACGCTGCGCTATGAAGGACGCCGTACTTCCGCCTCGTTGCGCCGGGACCTGCTGGCGACGCTGGAGGCGCAGTATGACGACCTGGTGCGCGAACTGGGAGTCGTGCCGCGCCAGTCCATCGCCGTCATCCTCTACACCGAGCAGGCATTCTCTGACGTCACTCAGGCGCCCGCGTGGATTGGCGCGCTCAACGACGGCAAGTTGCGCATTCCCATGGAAGGCCTGGAGACGGTAACTCCGGAGCTGGCGCGCGTGCTGAAGCACGAACTGGCGCACAGCTTCGTCAACCAGATCACGGGCAACCGCTGCCCGGTGTGGCTGAATGAGGGCGTGGCCATGGCGCTGGAACCGCGCTCGGTTGCGTCCCACGGCCGCGCCCTGGCGCAACTCTTCCAGGCGCGCAAGCAGATTCCGCTGAATACGCTGGAAGGGCCGTTCCTGGGGCTTCCCAAGGGCCAGGCCACGGTGGCTTATGTGCAGTCGCTGGCCGCGGTGGAGTACATCCGCTCCACCTACGGCATGAGCGACGTGGTGCGCGTGCTGGAGCGCATCGGCGACGGAGCCACGGCGGAGGCCGCGCTGCGCGCCACCGTGCGCGCCGACTACGGCCGCCTGGAAGAAGAAATCGCTGACTATCTCAAGCGCACCTACGGCGAGTGAGGCGATTCAGTAGTGGTTACTTTTCGATTAGCCGACTAAACGGCTAGAGTTCCACAGGCCCCTCGACTGTTTTCGAAAAAGCCGTCTCCAGCGAGAGCGGTGTGGTCATCCGGTCAAGGCGCGAGGTGCTCTGAACGATCGTCTGGACCCCGATACGACGCCATAATAACAAGCGCCAAACGACACAAGTGGCTAAGTGCGAAGGGATTTTATTGTACGATGTTCAACACAAGTATGGCGTGTGATAGAGAATCAGGGAGAACGGAATCCCACCCAGATGCCCAGAGATACCGGAAAGCATGGAGGTTCAAGAGTGCCACCGAAAATCACCTGGCAAGGCCCATGGCGGCGAACAGCCGGATGACCTAACCACGCGGACCCACGACTCGAACCAAGAAACGAGGCCGGACCTCAACGATTCACCCGAGCGCGGACAAGTGGACGAGCCCCGGGACGAACCGCCGCCCACGATCTATGGCGAGGAGACGGATTCGGAATCGCTGCCACCGCTCGTGTTTGTGCCAGGCATAATGGGCACTCAACTCCATCGGAAAGACAGCCTGGAACCCATCTGGCCGCCCGCCGGATGGTGGTCACAGGGCGAATTCCGGTTCCGGTCCCTGTCTCATCTGGTCAATGGCACCGAGAAGGCTGTCCCGGCCGACCCGGTGAAACTCTTCCCCGGGGTGTATGACGGGCTGATGCTAGGACTCACGAGTGCCGGATATGCGCTCAACGAGAACCTCTTCATCTACGGCTATGACTGGACGCAGTCCAACAGGACGAGCGGGATGGCTTTGGGAGCGTTCATCGAGGACATCCTCTCAAGCCACCCCGAGTGGGAGTGGGTCGACGTTGTGAACCATTCCATGGGCGGTCTCGTCACGCGCGCGGCGGCGAGGTATGCCGGCGCCCGGATCCGGCGGACGGCGTATCTCGCATCTCCACACTACGGTGCCCCGAAAGCGTATTTCTCCTTGCACGGCGAGATCCCGATCTTCCGCGGTTTCTTTGAGACCCTTGTTGCCAACTACGCTTGGAACAATGTCCTGAAGAATCCCGGCGACGAGGATACGCTTGAGGCTCAACTCAAGCTCGTCGCGACTCAAATGCCGTCGGTATACGAGCTTCTTCCTGACGACTTCTATCTCCCGAAACACCCAGCCGTATGGATGCAGCATCTTTCGGCAGAATTTCCCGTGCGGAGCTGGCGAGCAACCTATCTAGTAAACCGCTGCAAGTTCGCGTCACCGGCTATGCAGGCCATGGCACAGCAGGCGATGCTCTTTAAGGAGGACTTGGGTCGAACGCTTCCAGGAGTGGAGAACCTGGTGATCTTCGGCGGCGACAAACCGACCGAGGATAGAATCGACTATCGAGTATATCCTGGGCTGGGATCTCCGTTTGGCGCTCCGTTCGACACGGGCCAGAAGGGCGACGAAACCGTGCCGACCGCCAGCGCGTCGCTCGACAATTCGCCGCAGGCGCGTCCCGCGCACGGCACGCACACCGGCATTCCCAATAACCAAAATGTCGTGGGGACGGTGCTCGATTTCCTTGTCGCTGCCTAGCAAGCGACCCGAGCCCCCTTCAGGAAACTTGCCGGGATTGGTCCTCCGATTTCGGAGATTGGCCCGGGCGCCCCAGTCGCGTTCTAGAGCAGGACTCCGAGGCTCGGCGGCTCCCTTGGCGTGTATGCGGGCTTCCGGCACTCTGACCCGATTTCCGCTGCCCCATCCGGCCCGGGTGTGGTATGGTGCATTCCTTTCCCCTGAGGCCCAGGTGAAACTTTCTTTCGAACGAGCCGCGCCTGCTCCGCTCCGGCAACCCTTGCCTGCGGAAGCCCCGCGCCT
>CAYRII010000140.1:0-7269 GCA_964424245.1 uncultured Terriglobales bacterium
GGGCCAGGTGGCGGCGAAGGAAGGTCAGTGGAAGGAGTCTGCCGCGCAGCTGGAGCGAGCATTGCAGCTGAACCCCCATTTTGACCAGGCCATGACGGCGCTGGCGCGCGCCCTGCACCTGGATGGCCGCACCGATGAGGCCCGTCCCTGGCTGGAAAAAGCTCTCGAGCTCAACCCGCAGAACTTTCGCGCCTGGTACGAGTTGGGCTGGATGGAATCCCGCGCGCACCCCGAGGCCGCCCGCGTAGCTCTGGAAAAGGCCCTTGCCATTCAACCCAACTTCGCCCTCGCCCATCGTGACCTGGGAATGCTGCAGTTCCAGCAGCGAGACTATGCCGGTGCCGTCGCCCACCTGGAAAAAGCGGCTTTGCTCGGTCTCAAAGAAGCCCCGCTGCACAACTTCCTGGGCATCGCCCACAGCCAATCCGGCCGTCAACAGAGCGCGGTCGAAAGCTACCGCCGTGCGCTGGCCATCGACCCTAATCTGGCGGAGGCGCACTTGAATCTCGCCTTTTCCCTGCAGAAGCTTAAGCGCGTGCGCGAGGCCCTTTCCGAATATCGCGAGGCGTGCCGGCTGCAGCAAAGCTTTTGCCAGTACGTACCTTCGTCCTCACCTTAAGCTGGCCAGAGAGTGGCGGGCAATTCAGTGCGCCTGAGGAGCGGGCGTGCCTTCCAGCCGGCCCAACACCTGCTTGGCGTGCGCGGCTAGCGGATCCAGAGGATAGGACTTTACGAAATACCGGAGCTCCGCAATGGCCTCTGGAGTGCGTCTCTGGTGCAGATACAGATTGACCAGCTCCAGGTGACATTTGGAGAGCGTGGGGTCGTATTCCACGGCTTTGCGCAGCGAGGTTTCTGCGTCCTGGAAGCGCCCCAGGCGCCCGTAGACGGTGCCCAGGAGGAAATGTCCCAGCCCGTAGAAGGGCTGGCGCCTCAGGCCCTCCTCGATGGACTGCAAGGCCTCCTGGTAGCGCTTTTGCAGGAGAAACAGGTTGCCCAGGTTCAGGTAGGCGGCAGCGTCACTCTGATTCTGACGGACGACCTCTTCAAACTCCTCCTGGGCCGCCCTGTAATTCCCCTGGTTCATGTACAGGGACCCCAGGTTGTTGCGCGCAGGATAGAACTCTGGCGCCAACTCCAAAGCTTTCCGGTAATGCTCCTTGGCCTCGTCGTGCTTGGCTTCCGCTTCGGATTTCAGCCCTTCCTCATATTCCTTGCGAACTTTTTTGGGGAACCGGTGAGTGTACTCCGCCATGTCCACCATGTAGGGATTGCCGCCGGAAGGCGTCGTGGCGGTGTCCTGCGGCTTCTCTTCCTGCCGCGGAACCAGAAGAATGTGCGCGAAGAACGTGGCGGAAAGGAGCTGGGACTGCACCTTCACCGCAACCTGCGCGGGATAGTAATTCTCGTCGTTCACGGAGATGTGGTAGAGGTTCGGCCAAAGGTCCATGAAGACAAACCTGCCTTCGTTGTCCGTGTAGGCCGTACTCAGAATGGCCCCGCGGGTCTCCAGCTTGACCATCACCCGGTCGGGAGGAATGCCGCCTTTGGCCAGGCGCACCTGTCCCACGATGGTGCCGGTCTGGGTCTGTTGCTGGCCGAAAAGATGGGAAACGCAGAAAAGCAAACTTGCAGAAGCCAAGACAAGGGAAAGACGCCGCGCCTGGCACCAAACCGGCATGGCACAACCTTAAAGAATATTAAATCGGGGTCTTGGCATCGCGCGAGCGATGCCAGACCCCGATTGCTACAGGTTGGGGTTAGAAGGTCAGCTTCAACCCAAACTGCAGGTTGCGAGGACTAAACGCAAACGCCGCCTTCCCGAAGTTTGAAGCATTGTTTCTCCGATTGTTCGGATTGGCAGGCGGTGCGAAGTTCGTATGGTTAAACAGGTTGAAGGCTTCCGTACGGAACTGCAGACCCACTCTCTCCGTGATCTTGAAGTTCTTGAAGAGAGAGAAGTCCACACCCCAGAAGCCCGGCCCCACAAACGTGTTGCGTCCGAGGTTCCCCATGCACCCAACGCAAGGCGTCGAGAACACGGAACTGACAAACGCCGTTCCGAATCCATTGGCCCACATGTTGTGCGTAGCGCCACTGAAGCTCGAAAGCGTCGAGTTCGGACGGTCGTTGGCCCGGCCGTCGAGGTTGTAGTCCCCGGCATTATTGACACACAGGCCGGCGTTGATTCCACCCTGGGTGCAGTCACCACCCAGCGAGCGCTGACGGGAATCAAACGGACTCCAGTGCGCGCCGCTCTGCGCGGTGACGACGCCGTTCAACTGCCAGCCGCCCAGGATGGCTTCCTTGGCCCCGCCGGCGTTCTTCGCGAACGGCATCTCCCAGATGTAGTTCATCACAAAGCGGTGACGGATGTCGTAAACCGAGTTGCCCCGATCCAGGCCGGGAAGCGTCTGGTCGGTGGTAAAGCCTTCACCGCCTGCCGGTCCGTTGACGCTGGTGGCGCCGCTGTGCCAGGTGGAACCGCCGTCAATGGAGTGGCTCCAGGTGTAGTTGGCCGTGAACTGCAAACCGTGACTCATGGCCTTGCGCATCGAAGCCTGCAGCGAGTGGTAGTTGGAGTTCACCACGTTCTGCCACACGCGCAAAGTCCCGTAGTTGGGGTTGAGGCGTCCCACAGGATTCAAGGCGCCGCGCTGGCTGCACACCGTGCGGCCCAGAGGGTCCTGGGCACAGGTGCCTGGAGGCAGGCGTCCGCCCGGAATGCCGTTCACGTTCTCCGCACGGAACAGCTTGTGCCCGGCCGTGCCCACGTAGTTGACTTCCATGACCAGCTTGGACGCCAACTGGTGCTGCACTCCCAGGAACCAGTTGTATACGTAGGGGTCCTTGATTCCTTCGGGGAAGATGATTCCCGTCAGGAAGGCAAGGTTGGAGTTGGTGGGATCCCATCCCGCGATGTTGCCGCCCAGCACGTTCGTGCCTTGGCCGGGGTTCTGCTCCGGACCGACGAACGTAGGTGGAACAGCGCAGTTGGGGCAACCTGAACCCGCCGGCCCGTAGATGATGTTCTGCACATCACCAATCAGGAAGTTTGCGGCCAGGTTGAACGAGTAGAAGGGAAGGTTCCAGCGCGAATTGGAAAGCGGATTGTAGAGCGTTCCTTCGTAGGACACTCCAACGCCGCCGCGCAGGGAGGTCTTCCCGTTGCCGAACATGTCCCAGGCAAACCCAAGCCTGGGACCAAAGTTGTTGTGGTCCCCGGCGCCCAGGCTGTCGGTAGCGGCGAAGCCGCCCGGCCCGCAGACGCCGGCCAACTGCCTCAGCGGAATCTGCGTCACAGGGTTGTCGCAAACGCCGACTGTGCCCCCCGGTGCGTTGGCCTGTTGCAGGAAGCCGGCGCCGGTCTGCAGGTTGTCAATCACCTCCGTACCCGGCCCCTTCAGGAAGGTGGTGGCCAGGCCGTTCAGTTCGTTATGGCGTTTGTAGAGGTCATAGCGAATGCCCAGGTTCAGCGTGAGGTTGCGGGTGACCTTCCAGTCGTCGTGGAAGAAGAATCCGAACTCCACGTTGCGCCAGTGGCGGATGTTGCTCGCCAGCCGCGCACCCGACCCGTCGACAATGCCGGGGTCAACGCCGGCAATCTGGAAGTAGGGAGAATCCACGGCGAAGAAGAGGTGATCGAAGAAGTAGTAGGAGGGACGTCCCACGTTGAACTCGCTGTTTTCGATGTTGCGCCGGACCTCGCCGCCTATCTTGATGTTGTGCGAGCCCTTGGCAATCGAAACCATGTCCGAGTACGTGTAGATGTGCTCCTTGAAGATTTGCGGATAGCCGTTGTAGGAGCCGAAGCCCATCACGCCGTCATCCATGGAGATGGAAGGAACGCCGGCAATGGTGGGAATCAGCGGCAAACGGTTGCTGGCATAGCCCGCCTTGAACTCGTTCAACACCGTGGGGCTGAATGTGCGCACGTAGTTGAACTGGAAGTTGGGCGTGGTGAACGTCAGAGGGTTGGTGAAACCGCGCGGACCCGTTGGTCCTCCTATGAACTCGTCCGTGCTCTTGAACCAGTTGAACTGGCCGAAGATGCGGTTGTTCTCGTTGAAGTTGTAGTCCATGCGGATGGAGGCTTCGTTGCCATGGAACAGGTTGCCCGCGGTGCGCGAACTAAACACAGCCGAGGAATCCGCAATGTAGGGAAGGTTGCGGTCCATGGTACCGGCTTGCAACGCAGGGACAGTGCAACCGGCAGCCGCCAAGGCCGCCTGGTCCGCCGCCGTCACGCCAATCAGATTGGCCAGGTTCTGCGCGATGGCGGCGCTGCTGGCTTCCGCGCACAGATGGAAGGTAAAGTCTCCGCCGAAGAAGTCGTTCAGGGACTGCGGATTGATCAGCGAGCTGCTCACCGGGAAATTCGAGTAGAGCAGGTTGGCCACCGAGTTGGGAAACGCGGCCGCTACTGCGCTGGCCCACTGCGGCGTCTCCACCTGGAAGGTGAAGGGAAGCGCCGAAGTGATGAAGCGTTCGCCCTGGTAGGAACCGAAGAAGAAGAACTTGTCCTTCATGATCGGCCCGCCAAAGGTCCCGCCGAACTGGTTGAAGCGCAGCGGCGGTTTCGGATCTCCCGACTTGTTCAGGAAGAAGTTGTTGGCGTCAAACACGTCGTTGCGCACAAACCACCACGCGCTGCCGTGGTAGGAGTTGGTGCCCGACTTGGTCACCAGGTTGGTGATGGAGCCGGCGCTGTTGCCGTACTGCGCGGAGTTGTTCAGCGTCAGCATCTGGAATTCCGCCACCGTGTCCTGGATGGGCTGCGTGTTGGGGCCGCCGCTCAGGCCTTTGTTGGACACGCCGTTGATCAGGAACCCGTTGAAGTTTTCCCGGGTTCCGTTCACCACCGTGTCCGCGCCGTTTTCGAACATTACTCCGTCCACGTTGACGGCTCCCGGAGCGAGCTGCATCAGATTGAAAATGTTGCGTCCGTTCAGCGGCAGGTTCGCCACCTGGGCACCACCCACGGTCTGGGCGAGCTTGGAGTCCACGGTGTTGACCGGGGCCGCTTCCTCGGTCACCTCGACCACTTCCGAGGCGCCGCCCACTTCCAGCTTGAAATCAATGCGCAACGTAACGCCCGCGTTGACTTCCACGCTGGCCTTGCTGGCGGTTTTGAAGCCCGGGGCCTCGACCGTCACCCGATAGGCGCCGATCAGCAGCTCACGAACCGTGTACACGCCCGCATTGCTGGATGTGGCAACCGTCTTGGACCCGGTTCCGATGTTGGTGGCGGTTACCTTGGCGTTGGGAACGGCCGCACCCGTCGGATCGGATATCAGGCCAGTCAACTGGCCGTTCTGGATCTGCGCCACGGCGGTGACGGCAAACAGCAGGATCGCCATCAGCGCCAGGCAATATCGCGTTACGAAGAACGCGTCATGTTTCTTCATTTAGATTACCCCCTCGACAGTAAGGTCGGTTTGAAACGTTGGCGCCAGAGCCGGGCCCTGGCCATTGGGACAAGAAGTTGAGCCGCAACAGGTTCAATTGCATCGCGTGCGCCTATCCGAACTGTATCCCCTAAAGCCTTGTTTACTACGTAGATACACTCCATAGGCACTAGAAACCTGCTATCACATATGCATGTGACAAACCATTTGAGTTGAATGAAAACAAACAACTTATCGTGTTTTTGTCGCCGCAATCTACAATTATGCGAAGACCTCGACTGATGACTCTATGAAATCTCATATCAAGCCCCTGATTTGGCTTGTGAAATGCTTCTTCTCGGGGACGTCCAGAAAATCCCATGGGGATGGTCAAACGAGCCCCGCTAATTGGCGAACAAAAAGGGAAGAAAAGGCCCTGTCTTGGGATAGATCCGGGGCCGAGTCATAAGCGGGCAACCCATGCAAAAAGTCTGGCGACTTTTGTACAAAACCGCACTTAATTCGCGGGGGTTGCCGGATGCCGCGTGTTTGGGACGGCCCGTCGGACCTCGGAACTTGCAGCCCCCTCGCCTTCAATCACGACCAGGTCTTGGTCCGCTACTTGGTCGGAAATCACGTCCACGGCTCCGGACGACCAGCGCACCTCGATGCGCTCCACTCGCGTCGCCTTCGCCAGGCCGAAGTGCATGCGGCGATCGCTGGCGGAAAGATAGCTGCTTCCGGTGCGGACCTCGTCCATTTGCACCAGGCCGCCTGCGCTGACCGTAATGCGCGCGCCCAGGCCGTCGCGATTGGAGCGCCGGCCGATGGTGCGAATGCGGATAAAGTGCCCGCTTGCGCTTGCGGCGTTGCGCAAAAGAACCGGGGACGCGTCCAGGCTGGTGACCACAAGGTCGAGCCGGCCGTCGTTGTCGAAGTCGGCGACCGCCGCGCCGCGGCTCACCTTTTCTACCTTCATGGCCGCACCAGCCTTAAGGCCCACCTCGTCGAACCGGCCGTCCCCCAGGTTGCGGAAGAGCAGATTACGCTGTGCGTAGGTCACGCCGAAGGTGTGCGCGTCCACTTGCGGGTTAACGTGCCCGTTGGCGACGAAGAGGTCTTTCCAGCCGTCGTTGTCGGCATCGAAAAAGCGCACGCCGAAGCCCAGCAAGGGAACGCTGACCGGACCGAATCCCGCCGGTCCATTCCAATCCGTAAACTCTCCCTTACCGTTGTTGCGATACAAGTTGTTGGTGTCGTCGGAAAAGTTGGTCTTGACGAGGTCGAGCGCCCCGTCATGGTCGTAGTCGGCAAGGTCCACGCCCATTCCCGCCTGCTCGCGGCCGTCGTCGCTGAAGGCCACCCCGGATTCCACTCCCACCTCGCGCAGCCCGCCCTTGCAGTCGCCGAGGTACAGCAGGCTGGGAGAGGAGTCGTCTGCCACATAGATGTCCTGGCAACCATCGTTGTTCACGTCTCCCCAGACCACGCCCAGTCCGTAATAGCCTCGGGGGTCGATCCCCAGCCGCTCGCTCACGTCTTCGAACGTGCCGTCCCCGCGGTTGCGGTACAGGCGGTCGCGTGAACCCTTGAGTCCCCGCGGCCCGCAGGAAACCGGAATCCCGCGATATTGGCAGAGCGGCGAGCTGCCAAAGGCGGGAAGATTCTCCAGGTCGAGCTCCACGTAGTTGGCGACGTACAGATCCAGGTGGCCATCGTGGTCGAAGTCGCCGAAGGCTGCGCTGGTGCCCCAGCGCCCCCCGTTGCCCACTCCCGCGGAGTCCGTCAGGTCGCCAAAGGTTCCGTCGCCCAGGTTGCGGAAGACCCGCCCGCCGGAGAGAAACGTCACGTAGAGATCGGTCCAACCATCGTTGTCATAGTC
>CAYRII010000141.1:0-7142 GCA_964424245.1 uncultured Terriglobales bacterium
GACGCCCGGCGCGCATGCTTCCACCTTCGGCGGCAACCCCGTGTGCATCGCCGCTGCCCTTGCCACGCTCGACGTGCTGGAGCGGGAAGGCGTGAAGAACGCCGCCGCCATGGGCGCGTACATCCAAGAGCGTGCCGGCAAGTGGCCGGCGAGCCACCCCATGGTGGGCGACGTGCGCGGCCACGGCCTGATGATCGGCGTGGAGATCGTTCAAGACCAGAAGTCCAAGGCGGCAGCGCAGAAGCAGCGCGACCGCATCGTGGAACTGGCCTTCGAACGCGGCGTGCTTTTCCTGGGCGCGGGCGAGACGGCGTTGCGCATCGCTCCGCCGCTCGTCGTCACGCGCGAGCAGGCCGATGCCGCCCTCGACGTGCTGGAAGAGTGCATAGCCATCGTGGAGAAGGAGGCCGGGAAGTAGAGGCTCACCCTCGATGCCATGACGGATCATGAACCTGCATGTTTGAAGGCACCATTGTCGCCATCTTCATAGGTTCCACGCGCAAGCAGCCGCTGCTGGCGCAGGAGGCGGCGCACGCCGTTCCCGGCAAGGGTCTCGAAGGGGACCGCTACTTCCGCTGGGCAGGGACGTTCTCCAAGCGTCACAGCCCCAGCCAGGAGGTGACGTTGATCGAGTCCGAAGCCATTGCGGCCCTGGAGCGCGACTATGGCGTGATTCTTGGCCCGGGCGAGAGCCGGCGCAACCTCGTCACTCGCGGAGTGCCGCTCAACCACCTGACGGGCCGGGAATTTCTCGTGGGCGAGGTGCGGTTGCGCGGCATCAAGCTGTGCGAACCCTGTTCGCACCTGGAGCGCCTGGCCGACAAACCGCTGGTCAAGGGCCTGCGGCATCGCGGCGGATTGCGCGCGCAGGTCCTTACCGAGGGCACCATTCGCGTGGGCGATCGCGTCGCAGAAGCGGAGCCGCTATGTCCGGCCGGCTGACGCGCCTCGCCGCGCGCGCCCTGGACTGGGTGGCCGGGGCCAGCTCGCCTCCTTCTGCGGTGCCCGCTCATCTGGCCACTGGCTGGAAGGGAGAAGAGGAAGCCTACTTCTTCTTGCGCCGGCTGGGGTATGTGATGGTGGCGCGCAACTTCCGTTCAGCGCGCCGTCGCGGGGAAATCGACCTGGTGGGCTGGGACGGCGACATGCTTTGCTTCATCGAAGTCAAGACGCGCACCACGCGCGACGTCAAATCCGCCGAGGCCGCCGTGGATCGCGCCAAGCAGGAAGAGCTTTCCGCCATGGCGCGCGAGTACCTGCGCCGTGTGCCCGGCCGGCCTGCGGTTCGATTTGACATTGTGAGCATTTACCTGGATGACCCTGCACAGGGACCGGAAATCAACCTGTTCAAGAATGCCTTCTCCATGCAGTAGAATAGGCGGGCCCATTCTTCAAATCCTTGACGGAGAGGTATTGTCTTTTGCCTGAACTTCGAAAGGACCCGATTACCGGGCGCTGGGTGATCATTGCCACGGACCGCGCCAAGCGACCCACAGATTTTTCCCGGCAACCCATCCAGATGAAAGGCGGATTCTGCCCCTTCTGCGCCGGCAACGAATCCAAGACCCCTCCGGAAATCCTGGCCTACCGCCCGCAATCCAACGGCGGGCCGCCACCGCAGCGCGATGCCCCCGGCTGGAAGCTGCGCGTGGTGCCCAACAAGTTTCCCGCGCTGGGCATTGAAGGCAGCCTGAACCGGCAGGCGGAAGGCATGTTCGACAAGATGAACGGCCTGGGCGCGCACGAAGTCATCATCGAAACGCCGGAACATGGCCAGACGCTGGCCACCCTCCCGTTGAAGCGCGTGGAAGACGTCCTGTGGGCCTTCCGCGACCGCATTGTGGACCTGAAAAAAGACAAGCGCTTCAAATACATCCTTATTTTCAAGAACCATGGCGAGGCGGCCGGAGCGTCGCTCGAGCACCCGCACTGCCAGCTGATTGCCCTGCCTATCCTGCCCAAGCAGGTGGTGGAAGAGATTGAAGGCTCGAAGCAGTATTTTGTGTACAAGGAGCGTTGCATCTATTGCGACGTCATCCGCCAGGAGCTGGAGTCAGGCGTGCGCGTGGTGAGCGAAAACGAAGACTTCCTCACGCTCGCGCCCTATGCTCCGCGCTTTCCCTTCGAGACCTGGATCCTGCCCAAGCTGCACGAGTCGGCGTTTGAGAACTCGGCCACGCATGTGTACGAGAACCTGGCCCGCGCGCTCAAGACGCTGCTCAGCAAGATCGACAGCGTGCTCGATTTTCCCGCCTACAACTTCGTGCTGCATACCTCGCCGGTGCAGAACGGGGCCGTGGATTACTACCACTGGCACATCGAAGTGATGCCCAAGCTGACCAAGGTGGCGGGCTTTGAGTGGGGCACAGGCTTCTACATCAACCCCACGCCGCCCGAAGAGGCGGCGCGCTTTTTGCGCGAAGCGGGCGTGGAGGCGGCGCAGACAGTGGCGGTGTGAGCGGTGGCTGATGGGACAAGAATGAGCCCGGGTCTGCACCCGGGCTCATTTCTTTTTGCGACTTGACTACCGCCTACCCGTGGTTTTCCTTGTATTCCTCGTACCAGGCCATTTGGATGGCCTCCAGCTTGCCTTCGTTCGAGGCCTTGGGGTCGCCGCTGAAACCGGGAAGTTCGGTGACGTGGCGGTGCAGGTCGGTGAAGCGGACGGTAAGCGGATCGAGGTCGGGGAATTTTTCCGAAAGCAGAATGCCGATGTCTTCGGCGGTGTCCCAGGTGAGATCGAGCATTGCGTCCTCCGGTCTTGAGATTCTCCGGGGCTGAAGCCCCGCTTTGCCGCCGCTCAGTGTTCCGGCTCTTTGGCGAAGTTCTTGTTCCACTCGGGGATTTCCACCACCAGGTCCTTGGTGCCATCGGGCACGCACTGGCATCCCAGGCGCGATTGGGGCGTGATTCCCGGGGCCATGTCCAGTTCGTCAAGCTCGGCGTCGGAGGCCTCGTTGCAGCTCTCCAACCCCTCATGCACGATGACGTGGCAGGTGGAGCAGGCGCACACGCCTCCGCAGGCGTGGTCCAGCCCCAGGTGAAAGCCGCTGGAGATATCCAGAATGCTTCCCGGCAGGCCGTCAGGCCCGTAGGGAACCTTCTCCGGATCCACTTCCACCGTGCGCTCTTCGCTGACAAACGTCACCTTGAACTTCTTGGTGGCCGGTGCGTACTTGGTTTCTTCGATGTAAGGATTCTTGCCGCCCATAACTCACTGCTCCCGTAAATCCCGCCGCACCTACTCGTCCGAGGTGCGGATTTCCGCCGGGGCGAACGGATGCGGGGCGCTCGGCCCCTCACCCAGGTCCGCATCGTCCAGCGTCTTGCCCTTAAGGGCGCCCGCGACCGCCGAATCCATCATGAGCTCGGCCAGGCGCATCGTGGCCTGGTTCAGGTGCTCGATGGCGTCGCGGATCGCCTTGTGGTTGTCGCCTTCTTTCACGCGCTGGAGCTCGCCTTCCAGGCGATCGATGCTCTTGCGCTCTTCGCCGCTGAGTTCCTGCCAGGCGGGATTCCTGCGCGCTTTTTCCAGGTGCAGCAGCAGGGTCTCCGCTTCGTTGTGTGCCTCGATCACCTGGCGCTGGCGGAAATCCTCCTCGGCGAAGTCGAACGAATCCAGAATCATGCTCTCCACCTGCTCGTCGGTGAGGCCATAGGTGGGCTTGACCGCAATTTCGGCCTCCTGGCCGCTGCGCTGCTCGCGCGCCGAAACATTCAGAATGCCGTTGGCATCAATCAGGAACCTCACCTCGATGCGCGGAATGCCCGCCGCCATGGGCGGGACGCCTTTCAGATCGAAGCGCGCCAGCGAGCGGCAGTCCTTGGCCAACTCGCGTTCGCCCTGCACCACGTGGATGGCCACGTTGGCCTGCCCGTCGACGCCGGTGGTGAAGTGCTCGGTGGCCGAGGCGGGAATGGTCGAATTGCGGTGAATGATCTTGGCCACCGTGCCGCCCAGCGCCTCGATGCCCAGAGAGAGCGGCGTCACGTCCAAGAGCAGCATGTCCTCGGTGACTTGCGAGCCGCCTGCCAGAATATGCGCCTGCACCGCCGCGCCCAGGGCCACAACTTCGTCCGGATTCAGCTCCACGTGCGGTTCGCGCCGGAAGAGATCCTTGACCAAGGCGCGCACTCTGGGGATGCGCGTGGAACCGCCCACCAGGACGACTTCGCCGATTTGCTCCGGAGTCAGGCCGGCATCCTTGAGCGCCTGCCTGCAGGGTCCGACCGTGCGCTCCAGGACGGGCGCAATCAAGTCTTCGAACTGCGCGCGCGTAATTTCACGCTGGTAGTTGCGGCCGCCCGGCAGGTCCGCTTCTATGGTGGCCGCAGCGCTCGTGGAAAGCGCGATCTTGGCGTCTATCACCGCCTGGCGGATGGCCTGCACCGCCGCGCCGTTGCGCCGGAAATCGAGCTTCATGTCGCCCAGGATGTCGTCGAGCGCAATCGCGATCAACAGATTGTCGATGTCGTCTCCACCCAGGTGGGTATCGCCGCTGGTGGCAATAACCTCGAAGATGCCCTCGTGCAGCTTGAGAATGGAGATGTCGAAGGTTCCGCCGCCCAGGTCGTACACGGCAACGATGCCATCCTTGCCGCGGTTGAGTCCGTAGGCCAGCGACGCAGCAGTGGGCTCGTTCACCAGCCGCAAAACGTCCAGGCCGGCGATACGCCCCGCATCGCGCGTTGCCTGGCGCTGCGCGTCGTTGAAGTAGGCGGGCACGGTGATCACCGCCTGGCTCACCGAGGAGCCGAAAAAGCGCTCGGCGTTGCGCTTCAATTGCCGCAGAATCAGCGCGGAGATCTCCGGCGGCGTGGTTTCCCTCTCGCCCAGTCGCAGCCGCAGCACTTCGCCGGGCTGGAGGCCATCGGCCAGACGGAACGGGAAAAACTTCAGCTCTTCCTGCACGTCCTCCACACCGCGGCCCATCAAGCGCTTCACCGAGTAGATGGCGCGCTCCGGCGTCTCCACCAGGTGCTGGCGCGCCGCGTTACCCACCACGACCTCGCCCTTCGCGTCCATCGCCACCAAGGAGGGAAGCAGATTGGCTCCATCCTCCCCGGGAATGACCACGGGCGTCTCCCCCTGCATGAACGCCACCAGGGAGTTCGTGGTGCCGAGATCAATTCCGACAATGCGCTCTGCAGCCATCAGTTTCCCAAAGCTTGGTTTACGTCGCGCACCAGGTTGCGGATGTACGACCGGCGGTTCAGCAGGTCGACCATTTTGTCGCGCACGCGCCGGCGCTCCGCGCCGTCTCCGGCGGTGTCTGCATGCTCGTGGAAGGGAAGGGCGTCCCACTGCTTCCAGCAGGAACGCAGCTCGTCGCCCAGATCCTTCAACATCTGTCCAAAATTCTCGCGGTGCGTTGCGAGTTCCTCCACCACGCCCGAGTCATCCTCGCCCATCTTGCGGGCCAGGCGCAGCTCTTCCAGTTGCATGTTGAACTCAAAAACCTCTTCCAGAAGTTCCGGCGGCACCACCTGTTTCTTTTCCTCGCCCGTTGCCCGCGCGCGGTCGGTGGCCGCCTTGGACTGCTCCTCCAGTTGCACCCCTTCGAGCGCCAGCAGGTGCTCGGTGCGCGCCACGGGGTCCTTCAGCGCGCGGTAAGCGTCGTTGAGCTGGGAACTCTTTTCCAGGCTCCATCGCCGCTCTTCCTCGGTGGCGCGCGCGTAGAGATCGGGGTGCAATTTGCGGCTCAGCCGGTAAAACTCCCGCTGCAACGCCGCCGCGTCCAGGGCCAGCTTGCGCGGCAGGCCGAAAAACGAGAAATGGTCTGCCGCAACGCCGGGCTGCACTTTTCCGCAGGCGGAGCAAAAATGGGCCCGTTCCTCGCGCTGCGCCCCGCAGGACCAGCAGGCGGCGCCCGTCAGCGGTTTGGTTTCAATCGCCATAGACACATTCACCACGGCCGATCACTCTGCCAAGTCGGGCAGGGCGAGCGCCCGTGGTGCAGACTCCTGTTCAAACAGCGGTTATCACGAAAACGAAGTGCCGCAGCCGCAGGATTTCGAAGCATTCGGATTGACGAAGACGAATCCCTGCTGCATCAGAGTCTCCTGATAGTCCAGCGTCATGCCGTGCAGGTAAATGAAGGACTTCGGATCCACGAACACGCGCACCCCGCCATACTCGTAGACGCGGTCGCGTTCGCGTGCCCGGGTGTCGAAGCGGATGTTGTACGTGAGTCCCGAGCACCCGCCGCCCTGCACGCCCAGTCGGAGCCCGCCTTCCTCAGGCGAAACGTTCTCCTTGGCCATGGCGGCGCGAATGCGCGCCAGGGCGCGGTCGGTTACCTGGACGCCGCGCGCGGCAGCGCCCGAGGCTGCGGTTGCCGTGTTTTCCGTGGTCGCAGACACGTTTGCCGCCCCGCAGGCTAATCGCCCGCCTTGCTCTCCACCGGTACCGCCTGCTCCACGCCGCGCTTCTTTTTCCAGTCGCCGATGGCGGCCCGGATGGCGTCCTCGGCCAATACCGAGCAGTGAATCTTCACCGGCGGCAGCGCCAGCTCGCGCACGATGTCGGTATTCTTGATGGCCAAAGCCTCGTCAATGGTCTTGCCCTTTACCCATTCGGTGGCCAGGGAAGAGGACGCGATGGCCGAGCCGCAGCCGAAGGTCTTGAACTTCGCCTCCTCAATGCGCTGCGAGTCTGCGTTGACCCGGATCTGCAGCTTCATGACGTCGCCGCATTCCGGTGCGCCCACCAGACCTGTGCCCACGTCCGGGCTGGCCTTGTCCATCGAGCCTACGTTGCGCGGGTTGGTGTAGTGATCGAGTACCTTGTCGCTGTATGCCATTGGCTGGTTCTCCTGTGTTCTAAACTCTCAAAATCTGTAACTCGCGGCCGCGGTCTTACTCGTGCTCCGCCGCCCACTGCACTTTCTTCAAATCGATGCCTTCCTTGGCCATCTCGTAGAGAGGGGAAAGCTCGCGCAGCCGTCGCACCACTTCCACCAGGCGATCCGCGGCGTAGTCCACTTCCGCCTGGGTGTTGAAGCGCCCAATGCCGAAGCGGATGGAGCTGTGCGCCAGGTCGTCGCCCGTGCCCAGGGCCTTGAGCACGTACGAAGGCTCAAGCGTCGCCGAGGTGCAGGCCGAGCCGCTGGAGACGGCGATGTCGTTGATGCCCATCAGCA
>CAYRII010000142.1:0-404 GCA_964424245.1 uncultured Terriglobales bacterium
ATGACGTCGTCCCCCGGCTTCCAGTTCACCGGTGTGGCCACATTGTGCTTGGCCGTGAGCTGCAGCGAATCCAGCAGGCGCAGCACCTCGTCGAAGTTCCGGCCGGTGGTCATGGGGTAGATGAGCATGGCCCTAATCTTCTTGTCCGGACCGACCACGAACACAGTGCGCACGGTGGCGTTGTCCGCCGGCGTGCGCCCTTCGCAGGTCTCGCCGGCCTCTGCGGGCAGCATCTCATACGCCTTCGCCACCTTCAGCTCAGGATCGCCAATCATCGGATAGTTCACCCTGTGCCCCTGGGTCTCCTCGATGTCCGCCGCCCACTTGCCGTGATCGGCCACCGGGTCCACGCTCAGCCCGATGATCTTGCAGTTCCGCTTGGCGAACTCCCCCGCGAGGCCGGC
>CAYRII010000142.1:414-7141 GCA_964424245.1 uncultured Terriglobales bacterium
AAGTCCTTGGGATGCGAGAACAGGATCGCCCACCCATCGCCGATCCACTCATGGAACCGGATCCTGCCCTGCGTGGTCTCTGCGGTGAAGTCAGGTGCTTCGGAATTGATGCGTAACGCCACGGGAATCTCCTTTCCTGCGGAACACTACCTTCTCGACTCAAAAGCTTTGGCGTCCCCGACGGGATTCGAACCCGTGTTACCGCCGTGAAAGGGCGATGTCCTAGGCCGGGCTAGACGACGGGGACGCACTCTCCCGCGGCGCCTGGATGCGCGGCGGGACAAGGCGGGAGAACTGCGAATTCGATGGTAGCAGCGGCTGGGAAGAAGTGTCAAAGCACGAAGCTTGAGCTGGCACGCCGTGCCGATGACGCCCGCCGCATCACTTCGTGCTGCCGATGGCCGCCAGGGCCGCAGCTTCGTCGTCGAAGAACTCGAAGAGGCGGTCGAGGCGCGTGACCTTCAGCGAGTGGCGCACGTTTTCGCGCGTGCCCACCAGTTTCATCCTGCCGCCGGCGGCTTTGACGGCCGACTGATTGCGGATCAGCCCTCCGATTCCGGAGGAATCCACCATGGTCACCTGGGCCAGGTTCAGGATGAATTCGCGCGCGCCGTTGGTGAGTTCACGGGAAATGGCAGCGCGCAACTGATCCAGGGACTCTCCGGCCATCAGCCGGCCGTCCAGGTCCAGCAGGGCAATCTCGCCCTGTCGCCGCACTGCGCACGCCATGCGCCGAAGATAGTACAGCTCCGGCCCGGACGCAATCACTCTTGCGCACCCCGTACCAGCCGCTACAATGCCCGCAGGATTACCCTGGAGGACCCGGAAATTCCGGGAAGCAACGTTCCCGCACATGGCCGACTGCATTTACTTGAACATATGGTTCCCCAGCTTTGCAGAACCTGAGATTCTGCCGCGGGCGCTCTCCGTGCTGCGCCAGTTCCCTTTTTCCGCCGCGCACCCCGGCATCGGACATGTGGCGGTGCACGCCGTCGCCTGGAATGAGCCCGCAGTGTTTCAGGAAACCTTTGACTTCCGCGCCCAACCCGAGCACGCCGTGGCGCTCGCCGCCGACTTCCTGCACGACGACAACGCCTACGAGTTCGAGGCGCTGTGGGACCTCTGGACGCCGGCCGGGGAAGGCTACGATTCCTGGAAGCTGCAGCCGCGGCCGGTCAACTTCTTCGCTCACGGCGCCCGCTTCGAGGACGGCGTCTTCGCGGAAGATGGCCACATTCAGGTGGATTTCGGCCTGGACACGCCCTTCCTTTATGAAGACCTCGAACTCACGGCCCTCGGCGAAGAGCGCATCAAGGCCAACGTGCAGAAGCTGGTGGGCTTCACTTCGGCGGTGGAACAACACTGCGTGCCCAGCGGCCGCGTGCTTTGGTCGGAGTCCGAGGAAAACCTGGCGCAAAAACTCATCGCCCGCCTGCAGCGCGTGCAGTAGGAGACGCGGCGGTTCCAGCCTATTTGGTGCGGCCCAGTTCCGCCTTCAACTGCTCGCCCGCCGCCGCCTGCGCCGCCGCCAGCCGCGCCGTCAGCACGCGGAAGGGCGAACAGGAAACATAGTTGAGGCCCAGTTGGTAGCAGAACTCCACCGACGAGGGTTCTCCGCCGTGCTCTCCGCAGATGCCCACCTTCAGGCGGGGATTGGTCTTGCGTCCCTGTTCGGTGGCCCAGCGCACCAGTTGCCCCACACCCTCCTGGTCAAGCACGGCAAACGGATCCTGCTTGAGCATGCCCTCGGCGATGTACGCCGGCAGGAACTTGTTGATGTCGTCGCGGGAAAAGCCGAATGTGGTTTGCGTCAGGTCGTTGGTGCCGAAGGAAAAGAACTCGGCCTCGCCGGCAATCTCGGCCGCCGTCAGCGCCGCGCGCGGAAGCTCGATCATGGTGCCGATCAAGTATTCCACGCGCCGTTCTTTTTCGGCAAACACCTCTTCCGCCACGCGGCGCACGATGGCCTTCTGGTGCGCCATCTCCTTCACCGAGCTCACCAGCGGAATCATGACTTCAGGCAACACCTTCACTCCCTCTTTGGCCACACTCACCGCCGCCTCGAAGATGGCGCGCGCCTGCATTTCCGAAATTTCCGGATAGGTGATGCCCAGGCGGCAGCCGCGGTGTCCCAGCATGGGGTTGAGCTCGTGCAGCTCCTCCACGCGGCGCAGAAGGGGACGCAGCTCGCGCAGTTTGGGAGAGCGCGGCTTGGTCTCTTCCAGCTTGGCGATTTCCACCATCAGGTCTTCGCGGCGCGGCAGAAACTCGTGCAGCGGAGGGTCGAGAAGCCGGATGGTCACGGGAAAACCGTCCATGGCGCGGAAGACGCCGGCAAAATCGCCGCGCTGCATGGGCAGCAGCTTGCGCAGGGCGCGCCGGCGGTCCTTCTCGTTCCCTGCCAGGATCATGGCGCGCATGTGCGCAATGCGGTCCTCGGCGAAGAACATGTGCTCGGTGCGGCACAGCCCGATGCCCTCGGCGCCGAACGCTCGCGCCTGAATGGCGTCGCGCGGAATGTCCGCATTGGCGCGCACACCCATGGTGCGGAACGGTTCCGCCCAGGAGAGGATCTTCTGCAGGTCGGGATCATCCGGCGTGGCGGCCACGGTGTTGAGCCGTCCCTTGAGCACGCGGCCCGTGGAGCCGTCCAGCGAAATCCAGTCGCCCTGGCGGAAGACCTGGCCTTTCACGCGCATTTCGCCCGCCTTGTCGTTCACTTCGATCTCGCCCGCGCCTGCCACGCACGGCTTGCCCATGCCGCGCGTCACCACCGCCGCGTGGCTGGTCATGCCGCCACGCGAAGTCAGAATGGCCACCGCCACCTCCATGCCGTGGATGTCTTCCGGCGTGGTTTCCGCGCGCACCAGGATCACCGGGTTCTGGCGGTTGTGCCCCGCCTTCTCCACGGCATCGTCCGCTGTGAAGACGATCTGTCCCACGGCGGCGCCAGGCGAGGCCGGCAGCCCCGTGGCCAGCACTTCCACGTCGGCGTTCTTTTCGTCCAGGTTGGGCACCAGGAAGTCGTAGAGCTGGTTGGGATCGACGCGGAAGATGGCCTCCTGTTCCGTGAGCAGCCCTTCCTCGACCATGTCGATGGCGATGCGTACCGCAGCCCGGCCCGTGCGCTTGCCGTTGCGCGTCTGCAGCATGTAGAGCCGCCCGTCTTGGATGGTGAACTCGAAGTCCTGCACGTCGCGGTAGTGCTTCTCCAGGCGCGTCGTGATCTCGTGCAGCTGCTTGTACACCTTGGGCATCAGCTTCTTCAGTTCCGCAATGGGCACCGGCGTGCGGATGCCGGCCACCACGTCCTCGCCCTGCGCGTTCATCAGAAACTCGCCGTAGAATTCGCGCGCGCCCGTGGAAGGGTTGCGTGTGAAGCCCACGCCCGTGCCGCTGGTCTCGCCCAGATTGCCGAAGACCATGGCCTGCACGTTCACCGCCGTGCCCAGGTCGTCGGAGATGTTGTTGATGCGCCGGTAGTGGCGCGCGCGATCGTTGTTCCAGGAGCGAAACACGGCGTCTCGCGCCAGCACCAGCTGTTCTTTCGCGTCCTGCGGAAAGTCGCGCTTGGTGTGTTTCTTCACTACCTTCTTGTATTCGTCAATCACTTCCTCGAGCGCCTTGGCATCGAGATCCGTGTCCAGCTTCGCCTTGCGCTGCTTTTTCTTGGCGTCGAACACTTCGTCGAACGCGCTTTTGGGAATGTCGAGCACCACGTTGCCGAACATCTGGATCAGCCGCCGGTAGGAGTCGCAGGCAAAGCGCGGGTTGCCGGAGCGGCGGGCCAGCGCCTGCACGCTCGTATCGTTCAGCCCCAGGTTCAGAATCGTGTCCATCATGCCGGGCATGGAAAATTTGGCGCCGGAGCGCACACTCACCAGCAGGGGGTTCTCGCCCTGCCCCAGCTTCTGTCCCTGAAGTTTTTCCAGGCGGGCCAGCGCCTCCCCCATTTGCCGGTCGAGTTCCTCAGAGACCCCGCCCGTGCGCATGTACTCGCGGCAGGCTTCCGTCTGAATGGTAAAGCCCGGAGGCACGGGCAGCCTGGCGTTGGTCATCTCCGCCAGCCCCGCACCCTTGCCGCCCAACTCGTCCTTCATCTTCCCGTGGCCGTCGGCCTTTCCGGCCCCAAAGAAAAACACATACCGCGCGGAAGGCTCAAAATCCGCCATCTCTGAAACCGTTTGCGTACTCATAAGTCCTTTCCTGATAATCGTATATGTCTAGGCTTTCAATTCTTTCCTTCAGTCCCTTGGCCGGGACGCCAGGATCATTCGCGCCGCGAGAATCATCCAGAGCCCCGGCATCGGTGGAAGAGCGGGGCTTTAGCCCCGCGACTACGTCTTCCTGCCCACATGGCTTTAGCCCCGGCTAAGCACCGCGCTCACCGACACCGCCGGTTTCGGTGGAAGAGCGGGACCCGGTGGAAGAGCGGGGCTTTAGCCCCGCGTCCTCGTCGCCCCTCGGTTGTGGCTTTAGCCACGGTGGCGCCGCGTCAAGTTCAAAGCGTCCCGAAGCCGATCCGTATGGATAATCCGCCGCACGTTCGACCAATCGGGCCCTCACTGGGTTCTGCTGAATGTATTCGCGGTGATGCGCGTAGTCGTTCCAATCCTGAATGCGATGCTCGGTAAAGCTTGGCTGCCATACCTCAAGATTTGAACGCAATTCCCTCTTTGCCCGAAAGGAAAAGCCGCCCTTGATGAACTGCAACGCCTTCTCCAGAGATACCTCGGGCGCGGGTGTGAGCAGCATGTGGAAGTGATCGGGCATCAGGACAAATTCGTGCACAAGAAATCGACCCTTGCGACGGCTGTCGTGACACACCTCAAAGAACAGCTCCGCCCACCGCTGGTTGCGGAAAACTGCGCGCCGCCCGTAGGTGACAGAGGTCACGAAAAAGGTCCGTTGTTCTTGTGGCGCTCGTTTCTTCATTGCGGGGCTAAAGCCCCTTTCTCTTTCATGCCCTGACGCGGGGCTAAAGCCCCGCTCTTCCACCGAAAAACATTTAGCTCTTTCCTTCAGTCACGATCTCGGAGAAGTCAGCAATGGCAGAAAAATCGTCGAGCAGTTTCTGGAGCAGGGCAAGGCGATTGGCGCGGACGCCCTCGTCGTCGACCATGACCATTACCCTGTCGAAAAAAGCATCGATATGGGGTCGCAGTGTCGACAAATGAATTAGGGCGTTGACATATTCCTTTCCCTGCCGCAGCTGTCGGAAGAGTTGCGCTGTTCTCTCAGCGTGAGCGGCTAGGTGTTTTTCTTCGTGAGAAGCCTCGTAGTCATAACTGAAGGCATTGCGAACTCTGAATTGCTTCTCGTGCGCCTGTGTAAGAATCCCCTTAATTCGGGTGAAGGAAGCACAGACCGATAAGAAGTCCTCGAGATGGCGCACAGTACGAAGGGCCTCAGCGCGTGCAATAGCGTCAATTACCTCATCGTCACCGGCAGCAAGCACTGCGTTGACTTCATCATACGTAAACCCAAGGGCGTCGCGCAGGTAGAACTCAATACGCTCATGTAAGAACTGAGAAACTGCCTGCTGGTACTCCGGTGTTGGCATCGCAGGCATACCGATTTTGATATCGACGGACTCAGTAGCAGCGGTAAGAGAACCCCCCGTGCTCTGGGGGCGCGCACGTTCGCCCCGATGCAAGATCTCCCTAGGAACAGCCGCTGAAAAAACCGTCGAGAGACTGAGCGACAACTTGTGTTCCGCCAGCGTGCGCACAATGCCGTTGGCCTGCCGCCGCAGCGCGAACGGGTCCTTCGACCCCGTGGGCTGGAGCCCCAGGGCGAACATGCCCGCAATCGTATCCGCCTTGTCGGCAATGGAAAGCACCGCGCCTTCCACCGTGCGCGGCACCGGATCGTCCGCCGCTTCCGGCTTGTAATGATCGTAGATGGCGTCCCCCACGGCGGAGTCCAGACCCTGCGCGCGCGCGTAGAGCCCGCCGACGATGCCCTGCAGCTCGGTGAACTCCTTCACCAGTTCCGTCGTCAAGTCCGCCTTCGAGAGCCAGGCAGCCTCATGCACGGCGTTGCGATTGATCTTGATTCCCTGATTGGAGACGTCGGCAGCCAGTTGGTCGGCCAGCTTGGCCACTCGTTCCGCCTTTTCGTAATAGCTGCCCAGGTTTTTGTGGAACGTAACTGCCTTCAGCATGTCTACGCGCTGCTTCAGCGGAATTTTCTGGTCGCTCTCCCAGAAAAAGCGCGCGTCCGAGAAACGAGCGCGCAGCACGCGCTCGTGTCCGTGGCGGATGGTGCCGTCCGCATCGCCGTCCGTGTTCAATACCGCCAGAAAATGCGCAGCCAGCTTGTGGTCCGCCGTCTCCACCGCGAAATACTTCTGGTGATCGCGCATCACCGTCACCAGCACTTCCTCGGACAGCACCAGGAATTCCTTGTCAAAGCTCCCCAGGATGACGCTGGGAAACTCGGTGAGGTTGACCACCGTGGAGAGCAACTCCGCATCCTCGCGCCAGCGCGCTCCCGCAACCGTGCGCGTGGCTGCATCCAGCGCTTTGCGGATGCGCTGCTCGCGGGCGGTGCGCGCGGCCACGACGCCTGCCTTTTCCAGCGCATCCGCGTAGGCGGAAGGCGCCGCGATCGTTACCTCTCCCGTGCCGAGCGTGCGGTGGCCGCGGGAGACCGCTCCGGCCCGCACTCCAGCCAGCTCCAGGGGAATCACGTCGCCATCGAGCAACGCCACCACCCAGCGCAC
>CAYRII010000143.1:0-7121 GCA_964424245.1 uncultured Terriglobales bacterium
GTCCCACTGCTGTCCGGACGTTGAGCAAGTCAACACGCGTAACTCATTGTTAGCAAGTTAAAAAACATCGCTTTATGCCTGTCACCGACTTGAACGTCGCCAACCATACTGGCCATGCTGCGCCCGGGTTCTTTCAGGCAGCAAGTCATGTACACAGGCAAACTCATTTTCGCGCAGGTGACCGAACATCTGCCCCTGCACACCCTCCGTCGTTGCGTGGCACGCTACCGTGGCGAACACAAGGTCAAGCAGTTCTCCTGTCTCGACCAGTACTGCTGCATGGCGTTTGCCCAACTCACCTACCGCGAGAGCCTGCGCGATATCGAAGTCTGCCTGCGGGCGCAGCCAAGCAAGCTCTATCACATGGGGATCCGTGCTGCGGTCGCCCGCAGCACGTTGGCCGATGCCAACCGCGTGCGCGACTGGCGCATCTACGCCGACTTTGCCCAGTCCCTCATCCATATCGCCCGACGGCTCTACGCCGAGGACGACTTCGGGGTGGAACTCGCCCATACAGTTTACGCACTGGACAGCACCACCATCGACCTGTGCCTGGCACTGTTTCCCTGGGCCCACTTTCAGCGCACCAAAAGCGCCATCAAACTGCATACCCTGCTCGACCTGCGCGGCCCGATCCCCGCCTTTCTCCACATCAGCGACGGCAAAGTCAGCGATGTCAGTGTGCTCGATTTGCTGCTGCCCGAGGCCGGTGCCTTCTATATCCTGGACCGCGGCTACCTGCACTTCGAGCGCCTCTATACCCTGCATCGCTGCGGCGCCTTCTTCGTCACCCGCGCCAAAACCGACACCCAGTTTCGTCGCCTCTACTCCCATCCCGTGGACAAGACCACCGGGCTGCTGTGCGACCAGACCATCGTGCTCACCGGCGTCTACACCGGCACTACCTATCCCGACAACCTGCGCCGCATCACGTACCGCGACCCCGATACCGGCAAGACCCTGGTGTTCCTGACCAACAACTTCGTCTTGCCGGCACTCACCATTGCCCAACTCTATCGCTGCCGCTGGCAGGTCGAACTGTTCTTCAAATGGATCAAACAACATCTGCGCATCAAGGCCTTCTACGGCACCTCCGACAACGCCGTGCGCACCCAGATCTGGATCGCCGTCTCCATCTACGTGCTGGTGGCCATTATCAAAAAGCGCCTCCAGATCCCGCTCAGTCTCTACACAATTTTGCAGGTCCTGAGCCTGACCGTGTTCGAACGACTGCCGTTGCAACAAGTACTTACCGATGTCGATGACACGCTGTACGATCCCGATTCGGCCAAGCAATTGAATCTATTCAACTAAACGTCCGGACACCAGTGGGACAGACCACGGTTTTCCTCTCACGGCTGGGCCAGCCGATTCGCGCACGTGGCCATCCTCGCGCGCACGCGATAACGCGGAGATATTTGTGTTGCAAACTCAAGAAGATCCGGCACAGACCGCGGTTTTCAGCTCGTCAGCAGAATCTGTGGGTGAACCTTAGCTGTGAACCGGAGGGCGGCCGTCCCCGGCTGAATGGGGACAGATTTAAATCTGTCCCCGGTCGGCGCGCGGGGACGCGCGCCCTCCAGGCAGGATCATTTCTCTTCCCGGTCTACCGTCTACCGCCCACCTTCTTCTCCATACGCGCAAGAATCTTCCCATCCAGCAGCAAGCTCAGCGCGTAGCGCACGCCGAAGCCCGTCATTCCCGTTGGAATATGGGCCAGTCCCGTCTTACGGATACCACTGGCCAGATCCAGGTGGATCCACGGCACGTTTTCCCCGACGAAACGTTTCAGGAAGCGGGCGGCGAGAATGTGATCAGCGTCCCCCTCGATCGCGCATTGCTTGATGTCGGCGATCTCGCTCTCCAGCGCCTTGTCGTAATCCTCGTCCATCGGGAACGGCCAGACGCGCTCGCCGCATGATCGGCCCGTATGGATCAGCAACTCGCGCCACTCGTCGCGGTTGGTAAATACGCCGCTGTAGCCGCTCCCCAGGGAATACACGCATGCCCCGGTCAGGGTGGCGAAGTCCACGATCAGGCCCGGTCTCTCGCGCGAAGCGAGCGCCAGCGTATCCGCCAGCAGCATCCTGCCCTCTGCGTCCGTATGGACCACCTCGACGCTGGTTCCGTCGCACGCGTGCACCACGTCGTTGGGCTTGTACGCCTTCGGGCCGATGTTGTTCATGGCCAGCGCCATCCAGCATTCCACCGGAAAACGCACGCGCAGCGCGCTCAAGGCGTGCAGCACGCCGAGCGCCACCGCGCTGCCCTGCATGTCGCCGTGCATGTTGTACATGAATTTCGCCGGCTTGACGTTGGTTCCGCCGGTGTCGAAACATACTCCCTTACCCACGAGCATCAGGCCGCGCCCGTTTCCCACCGCGCGCCTGCCCGGGCTGTAGCGCAGCCTGAGGATCCCGGCGTCATCCACCGGGCTGCCCTGCACCACCGCGAGGAACGCGCCGGCGCCCTTCCTGCGGAGCGCCGCGCTGTCGTAGAAATCCACGCGCCACTTGTGCCGCCGCGCGATCTGGCGCGCCTGGCGGACGTATTCCCGCGGCGTCAACTTGTTGGGCGGCAGCAGGCTGAAACGGCGCGCCAGCGCATTGCCCTCGGCCTCCACGCGCGTTCGCCGGAAACGCGGCGACGCGCCTACGCCGAAAACATCGACGACTTCGATCGCCGGCGCGCGTTCGGGCTCGCGCTTGTATGCAGGCAGCTCGGCGCCGGCGGCGAAGATCGCGGCCAGTTGCGCCTCGGCGATACGCTCGCGCTGCCTTGCCGTGAAGCCCGCAATGGCGACACCCACGGCCGTGGCCTTGTTCTTGACGGCGACTTCCACGAGTTTGCGCGCCAGGGTCAAGAGCTCGAATTCCGGGAGATCGCCCCGGATGACGGCGGATGCCACCCGGCTGCCGGCGGCGTTGGGCAGATCCGTCACGAATGGCTCCGTGTCGATCTCCTTTTTGCGCAGGCGCCGGCGCCGATCCAGAAGAATCTGTGCGTATGGCGCCTGTTGCCGCCTCCCCGCGTCCTTGCCGGCGGAAACAACGACGATCCAGTCCGACAGCCCGTCCATATCCGCCGTCGCGGGTTGTCCGGCGTGTAATGTCACCCTGGTTTTTATGGACGGCATCGCTTCCACCCCGTGTAGCCGGATGATCGGCCTGACGCCTTGCTATAGAATTAGCCTGACGATAACGACCGGCGCGGAACAGTATAAACGGAGTTCGTTTCGCGCCGGTTCCGATCATCGCGCCGCCGCTTCCACAAAGAACAGCAGTGGACCTCACCCATGTCAGCACAACCGGACACTCCGCCTAAGGACGTCGATCCCGAGGAAACCCAGGAATGGCTGGAGGCGCTCGCCGCGGTCATGGACCGCGACGGGATCGAGCGCGGTCATTTCCTGCTGGAGCAACTGATCGCGCGGGCGCGCAAGGCCGGCGCCTACCTCCCCTATTCCGCCAACACCGCCTATTTCAATACCATCCCGCCGTCGCGCGAGGAGCGCTCGCCCGGCGACCCCGGGATGGAATGGCGCATCCGCTCGCTGGTGCGCTGGAACGCCATGGCGATGGTCGTGCAGGCGAACCGCAAGGAGGGCGACGTGGGCGGCCATATCGCCAGCTTCCAGTCATCCGCCACTCTCTACGACGTTGGTTTCAATCATTTCTTCCGCAGCGCGACCGAGGAGCAGCACGGCGACCTGGTCCTGATCCAGGGTCATTCCTCTCCCGGCATCTACGCACGCGCGTACCTGGCGGGCCACGTCACCGAGGAACAGTTGCACAACTTCCGGCGCGAAGTGGACGGCAGGGGCCTGTCCTCCTACCCGCACCCCTGGCTGATGCCGGACTACTGGCAGTTCCCCACCGTGTCCATGGGACTGGGACCGCTGATGGCCATCTACCAGGCGCGCTTCATGCGCTACCTGGAGGACCGCGCCCTCATCAGGCGCAGCGACCGCAAGGTCTGGGCCTTCATGGGCGACGGCGAGATGGACGAACCCGAATCCATGGGTGCCATCGATCTGGCCGCGCGCGAGGGGCTGGACAATCTCATCTTCGTCATCAACTGCAACCTGCAGCGGCTCGATGGTCCGGTGCGCGGCAACAGCAAGATCATCCAGGAACTGGAAGCTGAATTCCGCGGCGCGGGCTGGAACGTGATCAAGGTGATCTGGGGCTCCTACTGGGACCCGCTCATCGCGCGCGATACGCAGGGGCTGCTGTTGAAGCGCATGGAAGAATGCGTCGACGGCGAGTACCAGGCGTTCAAGGCCAACGACGGCGCCTACGTGCGCGAGAATTTCTTCGGCAAGTACCCGGAGCTCAAGGCCATGGTCGCCAACATGTCGGACGCGGACGTGTGGCGGCTGAACCGCGGCGGTCACGATCCGCACAAGGTCTATGCCGCCTACGCTGCGGCGGTGAAGCACAGGGGACAGCCCACCGTGATCCTGGCCAAGACCGTGAAGGGCTACGGCATGGGCGTGGCGGGCGAAGGCCAGAACATCACGCACCAGCAGAAGAAGATGGGCGAGGAGGCGCTGAAGCAGTTCCGCGATCGATTCAACATCCCCATCCCCGACGACAAGATCGCGGAAGCGCCGTTCTACCGGCCGCCCGACGACAGTCCCGAGATCAGGTACATGAAGGAGCGCCGCGAGAAGCTCGGCGGATTCCTGCTGACGAAAGGGCCGCACGCCGAGCCGCTGATGGCGCCGGATGTCTCCATCCAGGGCAAGCTGCTCCACGGCACCGAGGGCCGCGAGATCTCCACGACCATGGCCTTCGTGCGCATCCTGACAGCCTTATTAAGGGACAAGAGCATCGGCGGGCACATCGTGCCCATCATCCCGGACGAGGCGCGCACCTTCGGCATGGAGGGCATGTTCCGCCAGCTCGGAATTTATTCCTCGGTGGGCCAGATGTATAAGCCGGAGGACGCGGACCAGGTCATGTACTACCGCGAGGATCGCGCCGGGCAGATCCTGGAGGAAGGGATCAACGAGGCGGGCGCCTTCTGCTCGTGGATGGCCGCGGCGACCTCGTACAAGTATCACCGCATCCAGATGATCCCGTTCTACATTTTCTATTCCATGTTCGGCTTCCAGCGCGTCGGCGATTTCGCCTGGGCCGCCGGCGACATCCGCGCGCGCGGCTTTCTCATGGGCGGGACCGCGGGCCGCACCACGCTGAACGGCGAGGGCCTGCAGCACCAGGACGGGCACAGCCATGTGCTTGCCTCGGTGATCCCCAACTGCGTCTCCTACGACCCGGCTTTCGCCTACGAGCTCGCGGTGATCATCCATGACGGGCTGAAGCGCATGTTCGAGCAGGAGGAGGACGTGTACTACTACATCACCGTCATGAACGAGAACTACGAGCACCCGGCCATGCCCGAAGGCGCGGAGCCTGGGATCCTCCGGGGCATGTACCTGTTCCGCAAGGGCGGCGAGGGGGAATTACGCGTGCGGCTGCTCGGTTCCGGCACCATCCTGCGCGAGGTGATCGCCGCGGCGGATCTGTTGAAGAATGATTACGGCGTCGAGGCCGACATCTGGAGCGTGACCAGCTTCAACGAGCTGCGGCGCGAGGGTCTGGACGCAGAGCGCTGGAACCTGCTGCATCCAGGGGAACCGCCCAGGGAGAGCTATATAACAAGGTGTCTCAAGGAGGGAACGGGACCGGTCGTCGCCGCAACGGATTACCTGAAAATCTTCGCCGACCAGGTGCGCGACTTCGTCCCGGCCCGGTACATGGTGCTCGGCACCGACGGCTTCGGCCGCAGCGATACGCGCCCCAAGCTGCGGCAGTTCTTCGAGGTGGATCGCTACTATGTCACGGTCGCGGCGCTCAAGGCCCTCGCCGACGACGCTGCGATCCCGGCGGCGAAGGTCGCGGAAGCCATCAGGAAATACGGCATCGATCCGGAAAAGCCGAATCCGGTGACGGTGTAGCTAGTGTCCTGTCCCGCAACAAAGCTTCATAAATCTTGTAGGGCGGGATTTATCCCGCCAGCGGCCGCAGCGGCCGGATAAATCCGGCCCCACAGGGAATTATGCAAGTAGCTTGCGGGACAGGACACTAGGCGGTCCATTCGCATGTGGTCGCAACTGTAAATAGCTGAAAGCATCCATGTCCCGCGAATTCGACGTCAAAGTTCCCAACATCGGCGACTTCGAGGGCGTTGAGATCATCGAGCTGCTGGTCAAGCCCGGCGATGTGGTCAAAGTGGAAGACCCCCTCATCACGCTGGAGAGCGACAAGGCCACCATGGATATCCCCTCACCGGCCGCGGGTCGCGTGAAGGAGCTCAAGGTCAAGGTGGGTGACAAGGTCTCGGAAGGGGCACTCATTCTCACGCTGGACGAGGCGGAGGCGGCAAAACCCGCGCCGGGCGAACAGAAAAAGAGTGCCGCCGCACCGGCGCCGGAGATTCCGCCGAGCGCAAAGGAGAAGTCCGCCGCTGCACCGGCACTGGAAACTCAGCGTAGAGCACAGGGCAAGTCCGCCGCCGCGCCATCGCCGCCCGCGAGGGAACCGGGCGCCGCTGCGGCGCCGGGCAAGCATCGCGAGATCAAAGTGCCCGATATCGGCGAGTTCAAGGACGTGCCCATCATCGAGCTGCTGGTCAAGCCCGGCGACGCCGTGCAGCCCGAATCGCCCTTGATCACCCTGGAAAGCGACAAGGCCAGCATGGACATTCCCTCGCCGGCCGCCGGCATCGTGCGCGAGGTCCTGGTCAAAGTAGGCGATACCGTCTCCGAGGGCGTGCCGATTGTCATTCTTGAAGAGAGCGTACCCGCGCCGGCCGAATCGCTACCGAAAGAAAAACCGGTCCCCGCCGCGGCACGCCGGGCCGCGGACGACGATGCAAAGCCCGTGGAGAAGCCGCCGCCCGTGCAACCACGCCCGGCGCCGGCCGCGCCAACGGGTGCCCAGACCGTTGCCGCCAATCTCTCGAGCCGTGCCTACGCCGGCCCCTCGGTGCGCCGCTTCGCCCGGGAACTCGGCGTGGACCTCGGACTCGTGCGCGGCTCGGGACGCAAGGGCCGCATCCTGCTGAGCGACGTGAAGTCCTTCACCAAGGCAGTCATGACGGACAACCGCGTA
>CAYRII010000144.1:0-7100 GCA_964424245.1 uncultured Terriglobales bacterium
GCACCTGTCCGACGAGATTGACTTTGCCCATGCCCGAATAAAACGCCTTGCCCACCACCCATCCGATGCCGATAGCGCCCCAGAGGAAAATGCGGTTCAGCAGGTAGGCCACTCCGCCCCAGGCCACGCTGCCCGCCAGCGCGGCGAGCGAACCATAGAGCACGCCCTGAGGCAGGTTGGGCTCGCGGCGCTCGTATTCCCCGGAAGCGGCCTCGGCCTCGTAGCGGACTTTTTCCTGACAGCCGGCGCAGTGGTAACCGGGAAGGCCGTTCATCAGGGTGATTTCATTGACGGAGAAGTTGCGGCAGACCTCGCAGCGGCCTTCAAACCCGGTGGCCACCTGCTTCACCGCGTCCAGCAGGCGGTTGGCGGCCTCGGCCACGGCCTCAACCTTGGGCTTGCGGAAGGAATAGCTCCAGATTCCCAGGGCAAAGTCGTTTCCGACTTCGACGGAGCTGAGGTCGCCTTTGGCCTCCTCAAGTGGAGTTTTGAGCTGGGCGACATCTTCCAGAGTGCGGAAGCGAACGAGGACCTTGATGGCAGACTGGTTGTTCTCGACCGTGCCGGGGCCGATGGCCAGCAGATAGCCGTCGCGCGCGCCAATCAGGCTGCCCTTCTTGTCCCCGAAGACGGGATGGTTCTGGAAGTGGGGAATTCCGGTGAGCTGCGAAAGCTGGCCCAGGTATTCGTCGGCCATGGGGCCTCCTGTGGTTGGAACGCTGGGGCCTGGTGTGCCGCTCTGCGAGCGGTTGCGGAGGGGAACGATAACCCGAGGACGGGGGTTTGTAAAGGCTTGCGAGGGGCGACATTCTCAAGAAAAGCAACCCCAAGATCCTACGCTCGGGTTTCCCACGCTGGAGAAAACGCGCAAAGAGAGCTCCTTCGCTGCGCTCAGGATTTCGACGCGCGGCTCAGGCGCCGCGCAAGCGCCTCAACCTCGCTCAGGATGACGGCGGCAGGATTGAATTGCTGCCGAGCAGCACGTAAAGATTCCGTGAAGGGTGTCAACGGAAGAAACGAGCTCTAGTTCCTGCGCCGGTAATACACGTTGAACTCGAATCCCGGCTCCGGGGGAAAGAGCTCAGCCACTTTGCGCAGGCGCTCCGCCAGCGGCTTGGGAGCGAGCAGCGGATAGTCGCGCTCGCGCAGCTCCTGGTAGTCCACATCGAGAAACAGCGAGAGCATGTACACGGCGATGGCGTCGGAGAACGCCGCGGCCTGGTAATCGGTCCTGTGGCGCTCCGTGTCCGGTCCGGGGGTGGTGGCGAGCTTGCGCAGCTCCCAGGCGTCGAGGCTGGTTTCTCCGCGCACCTTTTCCTCCACCTGCCGCCACGCCAGGTCGGCAAACTCCGCGGAGACGCCGGCGCGCTCCACAAAGGCGTGTCCCACGTTGATGTAGAACTCGAAGGCCAGCGAGAACTTGTCCTCGTTCAGCCGGGTGGAAATGAAGACGCACTGGGCGTCACCCAAGGCCAGGTTGCGGTGGCACACCGCCTGGTCGCCCAGCTTGACGTCATAGCGGTCGGCGATCAGGGTCTCCTCGCCCTGGCCCACGGTGAGAGGCACAAAGTAAAAAGCCTTGCGGACCAGCGCGGCCGCCACGGCGCGCGGCACCGCGGCGATAGTGCGTTCCAGGGTGGCCGCAGCCACGCCGGTTTCTCCCAGTGTGGCGTAGCACACCCCGTTCGGGGCCTGTGCCACCGCCGTCTGGCGCACGACTTCGGCAGCGGGACGGGTTTCGGTCTGGATGGTCTGGGACATGGTTCGCAGAAAGCCATTCTAGCTGAAGCTGCGGCCCCCCGCCCGCCGTTCCTTCCACCTTAGGTTCCGCAAATTCCCATTCAACCTCCAAAAACAGTAGGCGGCTGCTTTGCTTGTTGCTTTCACGGAGCATCTGAGAAAATAGGCAGATTCGCTCCCTGCCCGATCAGGCAAGGGACTCCCCACGCCGGGAGAGCCTTAGGCCCTCCGAGCCTGGCAGTGAGCGAGGAGAAGAGATGGATCGCAAGCGCAGTATTCAGGTCAGCGAAGTCGTGGGCGCCTGGGGCAAGGTCCTGGTGGGAAAAGTTCCCCTGCTCTCCATCGAGATCACGCGCGAGTGTCCGCTGACCTGTCCCGGCTGCTACGCCTACGGCGACACCCACCTGGGTGGCGAAGTCACGCTGCGCGAGCTGACCGACTTCCGCGGCGATGATCTGGTGGAAGGTGTCGTCCGTCTGGTCAAGAAGCACAAGCCCATGCACGTTTCGCTGGTGGGCGGCGAGCCGCTGGTGCGCCACAAGGAGCTCAGCCGCATCCTGCCCCGCCTGAGCGAACTGGGCGTCTTCACCATGGTGGTGACCAGCGCCGTGATCCGCGTGCCCGTGGAGTGGATGGCGATTCCGCGCACCCGCGTGGCAGTGTCCATTGACGGCTTGCCCGAGCACCACGACATCCGCCGCAAGCCCGCCACCTACGAGAAAATCCTCAAGAACATCGAGGGTTGCGAGGTCAACATCCACTGGACCATCACGCAACCCATGCTGGAGCGGGAAAGCTACCTGGAGGAGTATGTCTCCTTCTGGAACGCGCGCCCCGAGGTGAACAAGATCTGGGTGAGCCTCTACACGCCGCAGGTGGGCGAGCAGGCGCCGGAAATGCTGACGCGGGAATCAAGGCAAATGGTGGCCCGCGTTCTGCCTCAACTGGCCAAGCGCTACCCCAAGCTGCTGATGCCGGAGGGCGTGGCGGGCGCGTTTCTGGCTCCGCCGCCCACGCCGCACGACTGCATTTTTGCGCAGATGTCGGTGAACTACTCCGCCGATCTCAAAAGCCGCGTCGAGCCCTGCATCTTCGGCGGCAATCCGGACTGTACGCAATGCGGCTGCGCCGTGAGCGTCGGCCTGGACTGGCTGGGCCGCATCCCGCTTGCCGGGCCGTTGAAACCCGGGCACCTCATGTGGAGCTCCATCGCCATCGGCCGCCTGGCGCGCAAGCTCGACCCGCGCGCCGAAGCGGGCGTGCGCTGGGCCGCTCCCACCCCCAAAACCGGCCTGGTGCAGATCAAGGGCTGATCGTCCCTCCGGATATAATCGCGGGCCATGGCCAGCCTCTACGATGAGCTGAAAGCGCTTGTGGCCGCGCTGAACCGGGAGAATGTGCCCTACGCGCTCTGCGGCGGGCTGGCCATGGCGGTGCATGGAAGTCCCCGCGCTACGGTCGACATCGATCTTCTTATTCTCCCGCCCGACCTAGAGAGAACCCTGGCGGTCGCGGAGAAATTGGGTTTCAAGTTCGCGGCCCAACCGATGGAGTTTGGCACCGGGGCCGTCAAGATCCGGCGCGTCTCGAAAATGGCGGGCGAGGACGAAGACCCGGTCGTGCTCGATCTGATACTTGTGACCGGTCCCCTACAGCCCCTCTGGGAACACCGGCAGCAGATTGTTTGGGAAGGTCGCCCACTGCACGTTCTGAGTCGAGATGCTATGATTCAAATGAAATCTCTACGCGGTTCACAGCAGGACCGTGCGGACATTTCCCGGCTCGGAGAACCCGATGAAGGTTGACTATTCGCCCGCGGCTGTCAGCAGGCGCCTGAAGCGCGCCTCGGAGCTACGTGACCTCTGCCTTTCCCTGATGAAGGCGGGTCGCCAGTTGCGCGGTACCTCTCGGAATCGCCCTCTTCAGGCAGGCGGGTCGCTGCCGCCAGCGCCGGCCAACCGCCACTCGACACGCTAGTTCCCGCTCGCAAGCTTCTCAACTTTGCATGCTAAACTCAGCCTTTTGATTCATGCCTGAAACCATCCAAGTCAAGCTTCCCGACGGCAGCATGAAAGAGATGCCGAAGGGCGCGACCGCGCTCGAGGTGGCGCGCTCCATCAGCCCGCGGCTGGCGGAGGCGGCGCTGGTGGCGCGCGTCAGCCCCGCCGGAGCGCCCGACGGAAAGCTCATCGACCTGACGCGGCCGCTTCAGGAAAACGTCGAGCTGCGCATCCTGACGGAAAAAGACCCGGATGCGCTCGAAGTTTTCCGCCACTCCTCGGCGCACCTGCTGGCGGCGGCGGTGCTCGAACTTTTCCCCGAAACCAAGCTGGGGCACGGCCCGCCCACGGAGAGCGGATTTTTCTACGACTTCTACCGCGAGACCCCGTTCACCCCGGAAGACCTGGAGAAGATCGAGCGCAAGATGCAGGAACTGGTGGTGCAGGACATCCCCTACGCGCAGGAGTTTTTGCCGCGCCAGGACGGCTTGGAGCGTTTCCACTCCGAGGGCGATTTCATGAAGTGCCACTTCATTGAGCAGTTCACCGCGCCCGAGGAAAAAATCTCCATCTATCGCACCGGCAAGTTCCTGGACTTCTGCCGCGGCCCGCACATTCCTTCCACCGGGCGCATCAAGGCCTTCAAGCTGCTTTCCATCGCCGGCGCCTACTGGCTGGGCGACGAAAAGAACCAGCAGTTACAGCGCATCTACGGCACCTCGTTCTATTCGAAGAAAGAACTCGACCGCTACCTGCAACAGCTCGAAGAAGCCAAGAAGCGCGACCATCGCGTGCTGGGCAAACAACTTGACCTGTTCTCCATCCAGGAGCTGGCCGGGCCGGGGCTCATCTTCTGGCATCCCAAGGGCGGCATCATCCGCAAGCAGATGGAGGACTGGCTGCGCGACGAGTACCTGCGCCGCGGCTACGCCCTGGTGTACACGCCGCACGTGGCCCGCGTGGACCTGTGGAAAACCAGCGGACACGAGGGCTACTTCGCGCAGAGCATGTTCTCGCCCATGGAACTGGACGATGCCAACTACCGCATGAAGCCCATGAACTGCCCGTTCCATATCCTGATTTACAAGGACAGGCTGCGCTCCTATCGCGACCTGCCCATCCGGCTGGGCGAACTGGGCACGGTCTATCGCTACGAGCGCTCGGGAGTGATGCACGGCCTGCTGCGCGTGCGCGGCTTCACCCAGGACGACGCCCACATCTTCTGCACGCCGCAGCAGATCGAGGACGAAATCGTGGGCTGCATGGACTTTGCCCTGGCTGTGCTCTCCACCTTCGGCTTCTCCGAGTATCAGGTGGAGCTCTCCACCTGGGACCCCAAGGACCGCAAGAACTTCATGGGCCGGGACGAGCAGTGGGAGCTGGGACAGCGCTCGCTGGAAAACGCGCTGCGCCGCCGCCAGATTGATTACAAGCTGATTTCCGGCGAAGCCGCGTTTTACGGACCCAAGATCGACGTGAAACTGGTGGATGCCATCGGCCGGTTGTGGCAGCTCTCCACCATCCAGTTCGACTTCTCGCTGCCCGAGCGCTTTGGCCTGGAGTACGTGGCCGAAGACGGCTCGCGGCAGCAACCGCTCATGGTGCACCGCGCGCTCTACGGCTCAGTGGAGCGCTTTTTCGGCGTCCTGCTGGAGCACTACGCCGGCGCCTTCCCGGTTTGGCTCGCGCCGATGCAGGCGGTGGTGATTCCCATCAGCGAGCGCCACCACGACTACGCGGGCAAGGTCGCGAGAGAACTCGAGGCCGCGGGTGTGCGCGTTCACCTGGACGCGCGCAACGAGAAGATGAACGCCAAGATCCGCGAGCACGCCTTGCAGAAGGTGCCCTACATGCTGGTGGTGGGCGACAAGGAAACCGAAAGCGGAAAGGTCAACCTGCGCACCCGCGGCCGGGAAAAGACCGAAGATCTGCCGTTGCCTGAATTCGTCGAGAAAATCAAGAAACTGATCGCGGAGAAGGCGGCAGTGCTGTAGCCGAAAGCAATCGATCTACGTCCGTTCGCGACGACTCCTACTTCACCACCACCATCACTTCTTCCAGGTTCTTCTTCGCGATGTCCGGCACCTTGGCGTCCTTGGCCGGGTAGCCCACGGGAATCAGCAAAAAGGGCTTTTCGTTTTTTGGCCGCTTGAGAATGCGGCTCAAGAAACCCATGGGGCTGGGAGTATGCGTGAGCGTGGCCAGTCCGGCGTGGTGCAGCGCCGCCAGCAGAAACCCGCAAGCCAAACCGACCGACTCCATCACGTAGTAGTGCTTGCGCTTGAGCTCTTCGCCCTTGGCGCCGGTGGCGAGTGCATAGTCCTGGCGAAAGACCACGATCAGGTACGGCGCCACTTCGAGGAACTCCTTGTGCCAGTCCGTGCCCAGAGGCGCCAGGGCCTCCAGCCACTCGTTGGGCGCGCGATGCTCGTAAAACTCGCGCTCTTCGGACTCGGCGGCCTCGCGAATCTGCCGCTTGATGGCCGGGTCGGAGACCACGACAAATGTCCACGGCTGCTGGTTGGCGCCCGAAGGGGCATTGGCCGCGGCGCGGATGGCGGTTTCGATCAGCGCGAAGGGCACGGACTCGGGGGAGAAGTCGCGCACCGTGCGCCGCCGCTGCATGGTGGCCACGAACGCATCCAGCCGCGCGCGCTGTTCTTGCGGGGACGTGCGCCGGTAATCGAGCGGAATCAAACGAGGCGTGGTTTTGGGCATGGGCCGAGTGTAATCGAAGGCCCGGAGCGCTTTCGACCGCGCACCGGCAGTGGCTCTTGCGGTTCGAAGGGCTTGCAATCCCGGCGAACGGCGCTAGACTCAGCCTATGAGAGCCTTGCTCTTGACCTGCCTGGTGCTCGGGGTGTGCGCCACGGTGGCGGCCGCGCCGCAGCAGCCCTCCCCACTCCTCCGGCGCTGCCCGATTGGCTTCACGAGCTGGTGAAGAAACAGTTCGGCCCGGCGTACACCATCGTGGCCGACTTTGCCACGCCGGTGCTTACCGGAGACCTCAACGAAGACGGCATTCAGGACGTGGTCATCGTGGGGCGCTGCAAAAACCCGCTGGTGGACGAGCAAGACTTCCACTACAAGGTGGTGGATCCGCACCACGCCTATTTCGGCTTCGGCAATCCCAAGGAGACCTGGGAGTTCAACTTGAAGGACCCCCTGCGCAACATGTTCCTGCTGGTGATCCACGGCGCAGGCGACGATGCCTGGCGCGCGGAAACCCCCAAGGAGAAGTTCGTGCTCATCAACGTGCCCTTCGACCGGCTGGGGTTGGGGCGCGTGCTCTACAAGAAAAAAACCCGTCCGGCCATCAGCGCGGAAGAAACCTCGGTGCTCACTTCCGCTGTCTTCTGG
>CAYRII010000145.1:0-7024 GCA_964424245.1 uncultured Terriglobales bacterium
CTTGACGCAGTGGGCCGCGTTCTGGACGGTGACGCCGCCAATGGCCAGCACGGGCATTGCGGGCGCACCGGCGCCCACGCGGCTGCACGCTTCCTGCAGCAGCGACAAGCCATCCGCGGCGCGGCCCGCTTTTTCAAAGACCGGGCCGACGAGGACAAAGTCAGCGCCGTCCTCGCGGGCGCGAGCGACTTCCTCCGGACTGTGGCAGGAGACGGCGACCAGCGCGCCCTTGCGGCCTGCGGCCGCAAAAATGCCGCGCGCCACGCGGGCCGGGATATCGCCGGCGGGCAGGTGGACGCCATCCGCCGCTGCGGCCAGCGCCACATCCGCGCGGGAGTTCACCAGCAGCCGGGTATGCGCGGAGTGCTGGCGCACGGCGCGCACCGCCTGGCGCGCCAGCTCTTCGAGGTCACGCGCGGACAGATCTTTTTCGCGAAGCTGGATGAAGTCCACGCCGGCGCGGGCGGCGGCGGCGATGCGCTCGAGCAGGCGCGCGCGGCGCCCGGCTTCATCGGGCGCCAACTCCGTGCGGCGGGTGACGTAGCAGAGAATCACGGCAAGAAAGAATTGTAGCGGTGCGCGCTCAGGCCGCGCGCGAATTCCCGGTTGGCGCTATCCGCGCGTGTGCGCGATCTCCGGCGGCTCGACGAACCGGGGTTCCTGCTGGAGATGAAACTTGGTGAGCCCGCGGCGCAGGCACTCGAAGGCCTCCTCGGGCGAGTTGACCACGCGGTAAAGTTCGAGGTCCTGGGTGGAGATGGCGCCGGCATCGACCAGCGCTTCGAAGTTGAGCACCCGCCGCCAGTAGTCCCGCCCATAGATGATGACCAGGATTTTCTTGGCCAGCTTTTCCGTCTGCGCCAGAGTGAGGATTTCAAACAGCTCGTCGAGGGTGCCGAAGCCGCCGGGGAAGATGACCAGCGCCTTGGCCAGGTAGGCGAACCAGTATTTGCGCATGAAAAAGTAGTGAAACTCGAAGTTGAGCGCAGGGGTGATGTAGGGATTGGGCGCCTGCTCGAAGGGCAAGTGAATGTTGAGCCCGATGGACTTGGCGCCGGCCTCGAAGGCACCGCGGTTGGCGGCCTCCATAACGCCGGGACCGCCGCCCGTGGTCACCACAAAGCGGTGGCGACGCGAGGAAATCTTGTGCGTCCAGCGGGCGAGCAGGGTGGCCAGGCGGCGCGCGTCTTCGTAGTAGCGGGAGGAGTCCAGCGCGGCGCGCGCGCGCTTCAGTTCCGCGCGCTGCTGCTGCCGGGAGAGCGCCTTCGCCGCCGCACCCTGGAGCCGCGCCAGTTGCTGGTCCGCCGACTCGCGGCTGGGAAAGCGCGCAGAACCGAAAAAAACCACCGTGTCCTGGATACGCTGCCGGCGGAAGCGGGTCAAGGGCTCGACATACTCGGAAAGAATGCGCAGGGCGCGTCCGTCGGAGCTGGTGAGGAAGTCGGAGTTTCTATAGGCGAGGGGGGCGGAGGCGAGTTCTGGCTTTTTCATGGCGTTTTCCGGCGGAGACTCCGTTTGCCTGCTGAAGCGGGTGATTCAGGATACGGGAATCCCGCGAGTGTGCAAAGACGAACCGTCGCTGGAAAGCGACGTGTCCGGGAAAAGTTCGAAGACCGGATCAGGGAAACCCCGCCTTGCGGTAGCGCAGCGCCTCCCAAACTCCAAGCCAGATGTCCACCAGTCCGAGGCCGGAGACCAGGCCGCGCACAAACCCCTGGCTCAAAAAAACCTGGACCTGCGGGTATCCGGCGAGCAGCGAATTCTCCGTCCACACGCGCGTCCAGGGCAGCAACACCAGCAGCATGCCGACTTCCAGGCAGAAGAGCACGTAGACCACGATGGAAACGCGACGCATCCACCGGGGCATGTCGGCGGGGCTTTCGGGCGTAGGGTGGGACGGTCCTGCGATTTCGCCGCCCAGCGTGCCGGTCCGGGAACCGGAATTGGAATCGCGCGCCTGGGATTCAGCGGATCCCCGGGGCTGAGAGGCGAAATCCATTCCCGGGATTCTACGACTTCAGGGCCTTGATGCGCTCAGCGACATCGCGGTAGTCGATGTTGCTACCGTAGACTTCCATGAAATTGTCCAGCGCGGCCTTGCGGTTGCCGGCGGCTTCATGGACGGAGGCCAGCTCGTAGAACACGGCCAGGCGGCTGTCCTCATCGAGGTTGGGAACCTGCAGCGCCTTTTCGTACCACTTAACGGCCGCCTGGGGCACGCCCTTTTCCGCAAAACAGTGAGCCAGCCAGGTATAGGCCTGCATCACCTGGCCGAACGGATACCCGCGTTCGATGGCCTGGCACACCTTCTGCAACTCGCCGATGGCTTCATCCAGCAGTCCCATTTCCTTGAAGGCGACGCCCAGGTTGTAGTGCGTATCGGGATCCTCGGCCTGCGCGGAGGTGTCCTCCACTTCCTCCTTGAACTCGGCAAACATGTCGGAGAGAACAGAAGTGGTTTCTTCGGTGCTTGCGGCCGCTGCGACCGGAGGCGGGGCAGCGGCGGGCTTTGGAGCAGGCTTGGCTGGCGGCGGGGCAGCCTTTCCGCCACCAATGGCAAAATCTTCGCCCAGCGACTCTTCCAAATCCATCACCAGATCGCCGAGCACATCTTCGCCGGTAGCCGCGGCTGGCGGAGGGGGCGGCGGCGGCGGCGGTGGAGCAGCTTTGGCCGGCGGAGGAGCGGGTTTGGTGACTGGCGGCGGCGGCGGTGGGGCAGCTTTGGCCGGCGGGGGCGCGGGCTTGGCGGCCGGCGGAGGCGGTGGAGGTGGCGGCGGAGCAGGTTCTGCGGCCGGTGGTTCTACTGCCGCGGAATCAAACACAAATTCGGCCACACTGGGTTCCGCCTCAACCGGCGCCGCAGGCGCTGTCCCCGCGGACAGTTGCTCGCGCAAGCCGGCGAGTTCCGGGTGACCAGAGGCTGCACTCTCCAGCTTTTGAATGGCGGCCTCGGCCTCGCTCCACATGGTTTGCGAGAGATAGAAGCGGGCCTCTTCGAGAATGTCGGCAACCGCGGGCGCGGCGGCCGCCGGGGCCTCCTCGACCGAGGTCATGCCCTCCCATTCGCTGGAGATGTCAATTTCGTGCGCGGCCATGGCCGGTTCTGCGGGCGCGGCTTCGGGCGCCGCAACCTCCATGGAAAACTCAGCCATGGCGGGAACTTCGGCGGCCGGTTCGGCGGCGGCGCCAACGCCGCCGCGCTCGCGATATTTGGCCGCCATGTCGGCATACTGCACGGCGTTGTCCGTGTGCCCGGCCTCGGTGTAAAGCTCCTGCAGGATGTCGCAACAGCGGGCGGCATCCGCATAACGCTCCGCGCGCGCGTAGAGCGAGGCCAGCCGCTGGTTGAGGTGGGGATCGCGAGCGGCCTTCGGCAACGCCGCTTCCAGAGGCGCGATGGCTTTGGCGGGAAGATTGTAGGAATCGAAAAGTTCGGAGTCGGTGAGCGCGGCCTTGACGGCCTCGGCGACTTCCTGGCTGTAGGCGGTCTCCAGTTCCGGAGCGGCGTGCTCCAGCTCGTCCACCATGAAGGCCCGCGCGCCTTCTTCCGCAGTGAGGGGTCGCGCCGCTGAATCTTCGCCCAGCTGGGCCATCATCTGCTTGTAGTTCTGCAAGTGCAGAGTGTTTTCCGGCTCCAGCTCGGAGAGCTCCTTGTAGATGTCGCGCGCCTTGCCCAGCTCCCCGCTCTGCACCAAAGCATGGGCCAGCAATTCAGAGATCTCCGCCACGTGGGTGGTGATGCCGGCTTTCTGGTAGAGGCGGCGCAGCGTCTCCAGCGCCGGGGCGCTTTCCTTGATTTGGCTGATGCTGCCGTGCAGGGCCTCCAGCAGTCCCGGAGCATTGTCGGCAAGGAAGCGTTCGGCATGCTGGTCGTAAACCTGCAGGGCGGCCTCGAACTGCCCCGCGGCCAGGAGAGATTCGGCAAAAGTGTTTATGCCGCTGGGGTCATTGTGCACCGTGAGCAGCTTGCTCGCGATGGGCTCGGCCTGCTGCTGATTCCCGCCCAGCAAATGGGCGCGCAGCAGGGCTCGCAGGCCCTCGGGGCGGGAGTCCAAGTTGGGGATCTGCTCCAGAAAACGGATGGCGCCTGCGCCGTCGCCGGAATCCACCGCGATCTGGCCGCGCAGCATGAGGGCATCGGGGTTGCCGGGCTCCAGGCCGAGGACGCGAGCCAGGGCTTCATCGGCGGCGTCCATGGCGCCACGCGCATACAGCGACTGCGCCGCCGTGAAAAAGATGTTGCGCGCATCTTCCTTCTTGCCCAGCCGGATATACAGGTCTGCCAGCTTGGCGCGCATGGCGGCGTTTTCCGGGTCCAGTTCGAGGATCTTCTGAAAGATCTGCGCCGCCTGTTCGGTCTGGTTGGCGCGCATGTAACGATCGGCGACTTGCACGTACTGCGAGCGCGCGTCGTTGTACAGGCCCTGCTGGGAATAGATCTCAGCCAGCTTGTAGATCGCCTCCGTGGCCGAAGGATCCAGCTTGCTCAGCTTCTTGTAGAGCGCGATAGCCTTGACCGTGAAACCCTCCATGGCATAGGCATCGCCCACTCTGCGAAAGTAGGTGCAGGCGCGCTCCACCTGGCCGACCTGCGCGCACAGGTCCCCCACGGCGTTCATCACCGTCAGGTCCTTGGGGTCGTGCTTGACAACTTTTTCGTATTCGCCGATGGCGTTCTGCAGCTTGCCCTGCTGGACAAACTTCTCCGCCGCGGCCAGCACCTTCGTCCGGTTGAACCCAAAGCCGAGCGCCATGATGAGTTGCTCCGACGTCTCTCGACGGCCTCGTAGGTGGAAGAATCACCCCCGCATTCCATGCCGGGAGTCAACCCCACCCGTAGAGGCCCAACAGGTGACGTTCTAGGAGTGGCCGTAAAGTATCACAAACAAAGGCCTGCACCCAAGCGCCCCACAGCGGTTGAAAGCATGGCCGCCTAGCGGGTCGTGGGAACGGGGGTATAATCAGGCCCCGCGCCCCTGAGCCGAAGCCTTCATCTGTCGGCAGCCTCAAGAAGCATCGCCGTCCCGGGGGCTCGATGGACTGGTCTCATGAGAGCTCCGCTGCCGAGTAACGAAGCGGCCAGGCTGCAAGCGCTCCTGCGATGTCAGGTCCTGGATACGCCCCCCGAACGGGCCTTTGATGACCTCACCAAGCTGGCGGCGCAGATCTGCGACGCGCCCATGGCCCTGGTAAGCCTGGTGGATTCCGGCCGGCAATGGTTCAAGTCGCGAATCGGCGTGGAAGCCGCCGAGACGCCGCGCGAAGTCGCCTTCTGTTCCCACGCCATCCTGGGACGCGACCTCTTTCTGGTGCCGGACGCCCTGGCCGACGAGCGCTTTGCCGATAACCCATTGGTCACAGAGGACCCGGGCATCCGCTTTTACGCCGGCGTGCCGCTGGTGACGCCGGACGGACACGCCCTGGGAACGCTGTGCGTTCTGGATCGCAAGCCGCGGACGCTGGGCGAGGAGCAGAAAAGCGCTCTGCGGGCGCTGGCGGGACAGGTGGTGTCGCAACTGGAACTCAGGCACAGCCTGGCGGAGCTGGCCGCGGCCAGCCGTGACCGGCTGCAAGCCGAAGAGGAGCTCGACCATTTTTTCACCATGTCCCTCGTCCTGCTGGCCATCGCGGGATTCGACGGATACTTCAAACGGCTCAACCCCGCGTGGGAGCGCGTGCTGGGATATTCCAATGACGAACTGCTTTCCCGGCCTTATCTCGATTTTGTTCATGCCAGGGACCGGGAAGCGACCCTGCGGGAAGCGGGCAAGCTCTCGGAAGGCGTGCAGATCATTTCCTTTGAAAACCGCTACCTGGCGAAAGACGGAACCTACAGGTGGCTGCAGTGGTCGGCCACGTCCCTGCCGGAACAGGAACGAATCTTTGCCGTCGCGCACGACGTCACCGAACGCAAGCGCACGGAGCGGCGGGTGGCGGCCGGATACGCCGTAACCCGCGTGCTGGCCGAGGCCGAGTCGCTCAGCCAGGCTGCCCCGCAGATCCTGAAAGCCGTGTGCGAGAACCTGGAGTGGGGAATCGGAGCCATCTGGCAGGCGGACGAGCCGAGCGACGTGTTGCGCTGTGTGGAGCTCTGGCACGTGCCTTCGCTGGTGGCACCGGAGTTCGAGGCTGAAACCCGCCGCCGTTCCTTCGCCCGCGGTGTCGGACTGCCGGGTCGCGTGCTCGCGACCGGGCAGCCGGCCTGGATCCCGGACGTAGTCCAGGACACCAATTTCCCACGGGCTCCCTACGCCGCCAAGGAAGGGCTCCACGGCGCCTTCGGATTCCCCATTCGGCGACGCGGAAAAGTCATTGGCGTCATCGAGTTCTTCAGCCGGGAAATCCTGCGGCCCGATCCGGAACTGCTGGAGATGTTCGGCGCCGTCGGCAGCCAGATTGGGCAGTTCATCGACCGCCGGCAGGCCGAAGACGCCATTCGCCGGTATGCGCGGGACTTGGAAGCAGCCAGGCAAGTGCAGGAAGAGCACGCTGCCAGTTTGGCGCAACTGGTGAAGGAGCTGGAAACGGCCAAGCGCAAAGCAGAGGAAGCCACCCGCGCCAAGAGCGAATTGCTGGCCAACATGAGCCACGAAATTCGCACCCCCATGCACGCCATTATGGGCATGACGGAGCTGGCGCTCGAGACCAAGCTGACCGCGGAGCAGAGAGAATACCTGACCACGGCGCGGGTGTCGGTCCAGTCGCTTCTGGACCTGGTGGACGACATTCTGGACTTCTCCAAGGTGGAGGCGGGAAAGCTGGACGTGGAGCGCGTGCCCTTCAGCCTGCGCGACACTCTGGACGATGCTCTGCGCGTGCTGGCCGTGCGGGCCCAGCAGAAGAATCTGGAATTGCAGTGCCAGGTTGCCCCGGAAGCGCCCGACGGGCTGGTCAGCGATCCCGGACGGCTGCGACAGGTGGTGATCAACCTGGTGGGCAACGCCATCAAGTTCACCGAGCAGGGCGGAATCACGCTGCAGGCGGCCGTGGATTCGCAGAACGGAGACGAAGTCCTGCTGCACTT
>CAYRII010000146.1:0-7019 GCA_964424245.1 uncultured Terriglobales bacterium
AGTCTGCAGACTCTTCCTCGAGTACGCCCAATCGCTCGGGTTCAGCCTTTGTTTTCAAAGCTTTGACCAGGAACTTTCCGGCCTCCCCGGAGACTACGCTGCGCCCTCCGGATGCCTGCTCCTGGCCGAAGATGGTGAAGTCGCCGCGGGCTGCGTCGCGCTGCACAAGCTGGAAGACGGCGTGTGCGAAATGAAGCGCCTCTATGTCCGCCCGGCGTTCCGCGGGCGCAAGATCGGACGCGCTTTGGCGGAAGCCGCCGTCGCCGAGGCGCGCCGCCTGGGCTACCGGCGCATGCGGCTGGATACCATTGCCGACGCCATGCGCGCCGCCGTGGCCATGTATCGCGCCATGGGCTTTCGTGAAATTCCTCCCTACCGGCCCAATCCCATTGCCAGCGCGACCTATATGGAGCTGGATTTGGCCGCGACCCGTTCGCCCCAGCCCTCCGCAGAGTCCACTTCCCGTTCCGGCGCTGGCAAAAAGGCGCGCCCCAAAAACACTTGACAAATCGCAAGCGGGGTCTTTCTGATTTTTTTGCACCAATTGCGGGCAGAAAATATTTTCCTTGCATGCCGATAGCTCTCTGGTTACCATGCACCCACTCCAGGTTCGATCCAGACAGAATTTTTACAAGATGAATATCGGCGAGACCATCCGAAACTTCCGCCTGCAGAGAGGCATGTCGCAGGGCGACATTGAAAAGCGGACGGGTCTCCTTCGCTGTTACCTCTCCCGCGTGGAAAACGGTCACACCGTGCCTTCGCTGGATACGCTGGCCAAAATCGCCGGCGCCATGGAACTGCAGCTGGCGCAATTCTTCCTCGATGAATCCCGCGACAACGGCCACGCGCGCAACGTGCCTCACCTGAGCGACGACGAAATCCGCTTCCTCACCCAGATCCGCCGCTATGCTTCCAGCCTTTCCGATAGCGACCGCAAGCTGGTCCTGGCCATGGTGCGCAAGATGGCCGCCAGCATCGGCAAGTAACCACCTTCCCCGGGCGTTCCCCCGTATCTGACCCCTGAGCCCTGTGCTATAGTGGGCTCCTTCCAGTCCCAGCAACCGGCAGGCGCGAGCGCCGCCCCATCAGCCGGCGATCTCCCTGTCGCAAGAGGTGAACCGTGACGGTGGACGAGGAACTGAGCCTCCTCGACGAGTCGGTGCGTCGGCTGAAAATCGAGTACGACGTCTACTTCGGCGGCGGCGCCAAGAAACCTCCCACGGACACCAACTGGCGCGTGCAATCGCTCATCAAGAAGTACAGCGACGGGCACAAGATGAGCTTCGCGCAACGCTTCCGCTACAACACCATCGTGCAGCGCTACGCCCTCTTCAGCGACCTGTGGCGGCAGAAGATGAAGATCAAGGAAGAAGGCTTCCGCCGCCCCCAGGACGCGCTGCTCTCCATCCAGGGAATGCGCAACGAGGAAGAGCGCGAGGCCGCCAGGTCGCTGCGCGAGGGCGGCGCGGAAAAACCCTTTTCCACGTCGTGGTCCGACGCCGACTCCGAGCACGACAAAGTGCAGTCGCTGTACAACGCCATGGTGGAGGCGCGCAAGAAAGCCGGCGACACCGGCGCCGCCAACTTCGACTCCTTCAAGACCTTCGTCAAGAAAAAAACCGAGCAGATCCGCAAGGACTACGGCTGCCACGCCGTGGAGTACACGGTGGAGATGGAAAACGGCCAGGTGCGCCTCAAAGCCAAGGCCAAAATCTAGCGCGCCGCGACCGTCACTCACGAAATTTCCTCCACAGAAGCTTGCCGGGAAATGTATTCTGTTTCGCCCCACACTTTTCCATCGAGGGAACACGTGTCCAGAATCGAGCGCGCCATTCTGAGCGTTACCGACAAAACCGGACTCCAGGACTTCGCCCGCGAACTGGCCGCGATGCATGTCGAGCTGGTCTCCACCGGCGGCACGGCGCGCCTGCTGCGCGAGGCCGGCGTCACCGTGCGCGATGTCTCCGAGCTCACCGGATTTCCCGAGATGATGGACGGCCGCGTCAAAACGCTGCACCCGCGCGTGCACGGCGGCATCCTGCAGGTGCGCGCCAACGCGCAGCACCGCGCCGCGGCCGCGGAGCACGGCATCCAGCCCATCGACATGGTGGTGGTCAACCTCTACGCCTTCGAACAGGCGGCGGCCAAGCCGGGTGCGGGCTTTGACGAGCTCATCGAGAACATCGATATCGGCGGGCCCTCCATGGTGCGCTCCGCCGCCAAGAACTTCCGCGACGTGGCCATCGTCACCTCGCCCGCGGACTACGCCCCCATCGCCGAGGAAATGGCGCAGAACGGCGGCGCGCTCGCCCTGGCCACGCGCTGGCGGCTGGCGCAGAAGGCGTTTGCCCTCACCGCCGCCTACGATTCCGCCATCGCCTCCACGCTCGAAGAGATCGAACTCGGCGCAGACGGCAGCTTCGCGCGCGCTGCCGATTCTCCTTTTCCCTCGACGCTGCGCCTCCGCTTCGCCCGCGCCATGAGCCTGCGCTACGGCGAGAACCCCCACCAGCGCGCCGCCCTCTACGCCGATGCCTCCGGCACGGGCGTGGCCAACGGACGCCAGCTCCAGGGTAAGGAGCTCTCGTACAACAATATTGTCGACCTCGAGGCCGCGTGGGGGGTGGCGCAGGAGTTTGCCCAGCCCGCCTGCGCCATCATCAAGCACACCAATCCCTGCGGCACCGCCACCGGCCAGACGCTGCTCGAGGCCTACCATAAGGCGCTGGCCTGCGACCCGGTCTCCGCCTTTGGCGGCGTCATCGGCTTCAACCGCGCCGTGGATGCCGAGGCCGCTGCCGAAGTCGCCAAGCTCTTTGTCGAGGCTGTGGCCGCGCCCGCGTTCGCGGAAGGCGCGCGCGCCGCCTTTGCCGCCAAGAAAAATCTGCGCCTCGTGGAAGTGGCCGCCAGCGAGCCGCGCTGGACCCTGAAGCACGTCTCCGGCGGCGTGCTCTTGCAGGATGAAGACGCAAAACCCGTTGGCGATTCCGATCTGCAAGTCGTCACCCAGCGCGCGCCCAGCGAGGAAGAGCGGCGCGCCCTGCTCTTCGCCTGGAAGGTATGCAAGCACGTCAAGTCCAACGCCATCGTCTACGCGCGCGACGGGCAGACGGTGGGCGTGGGCGCCGGCCAGATGAGCCGCGTGGATTCCTGCAAGCTGGGCGCCATGAAGGCAGTGCTGCCGCTCAAGGGCACGGTCGCCGCCTCCGATGCGTTTTTTCCCTTCCCCGACGGCGTCGAGGAAATCGCCAAAGCCGGGGCCACCGCCGTCATCCAGCCCGGCGGCTCGGTGCGCGACCAGGAAGTCATCGACGCCGCCAACCGCCTGGGCCTGGCCATGGTCTTCACCGGCGTGCGCCACTTCCGGCACTAGGTTTTTCCCTTCGGCACTAGGTTTTTCCCTTGCTACGAGCCGGCGAGCTTTGGCCGGAGGCCGGCTGCGCGGCAAACGGCTGCGAGACCTGGGGCGCGCCGTTGCGCGCATTCGGGTCTTCCTCGGGGAGCTCGCGAACCATCCAGTTTGCGAAGGTCCCGATCTGCACGCGCTTCAGGTTGAGGGACGCGGTCTGCAGGAGGTAGCCGAGGACGGAGGCGCGCTTGAGTTCGATGCGGTCTTCGAGGACGGCGCGGGCGATGTCGGTGAGGGCGAGTTGGATGGCGTCGCCGTTTTCGAGAGGCAGGATGCCCATGTGGGCGGTGGGACGGTTGACTTCGTAGTGGAAGTAGCAATGGGGCTTGCCGCGCAGGGCGGGCGAGCCGCAGCGGACACCGTCGGTTTTGATGTACTGGCACTGGGGAATGTTGGGGTGGGTCATTTTTCTGGCTCCTTCGGGGGGAGGGGGTGCCCCCCCATGTAGTCTATAGGAATCAATGGGTTACAGGCGCTGGTCTGGCGATGTGGCTGAGTTCACGGGGGTTCGGTCTGCGGTCTTTGAAAACACAGCAGTTATTTTCTTATTGTTAATATAACTACTGAGATTATATCTCTACAGCGGAGTTTGTCAAGAGAAAAATTGCGTGGCAGGGAGCGCCGAGGCCCAACTTCACTGGTTTTTCCGCAGAAACGAGAGTACAACATCGGCAGTTGTGGGAGGGGGGTGGGATTGTCTGTAGGTCCAGCGACTTCTCCCTTGTCGGTTGAAACCGCCCTCGCGCCCGTCGCGGCGCAGGAGCGCATCGAGACGCTCGACATCCTGCGCGGCTTCGCGCTCTTCTGCATCTTCGTCGTCAACTGGTGTGTGAATTCGCTCTGGGATACGGATCGTTGGGAAGGCTTCAGTACCGGGGCCGACCGGATCGCGTATGAAGCGATTACGTTCCTGCTGGATGAAAAATCCTGGCCAATGTTTGCTTTCATGTTTGGACTGGGATTCTCCATTCAAATGTTGCGTGCCGAGGCTCGCGGCGCTCCCTTTGTGGCCACCTACACGCGCCGCTTGGCTGTGCTTTTTCTGATCGGGGCCGCCCACTTCATCCTCACGGAGCGCGACATCCTGTTCCAGTACGCCCTGTTTGGGTTTCTCCTGCTGCCGCTTGGCAAGCTGAAACTGAACCTGTTGATCGTTCTGGCATTTGTCTGCGTGCTCATTCCCTTCACGCGGACCGCGCTCTTGGTCCATGATCGCCTGGAACGGTCTACTGCCTCGATCAGCGCCCGCACCGAGGTCACACTGGATCCCGCTGTCCTCGATACATATGTCGGCGAGTACGAACTCGCATCGGGCCGCACCCTGTTTGTGACGAGGGAGGGCAACAGACTTTTTGGTCAGTTGAACGGCTGGCCCCCGTTCCGACTTTTCGCCGAGTCGCCGACCGCCTTTTTCATGCGGTCGAGGGATATTCAGGTCTCGTTCGTGAAGGACGCACGGGGAACCGTGACCGGCATGGTCCAGCAAGAGGCAAAGGAGACTGTGACCGGCACGGTGGTCCAGCGCGGCCGTCCGGTAGTTGACAAGAACGCACTGCGCCGGGCCGCAAATAAGCAGCCTGATGCTCGCCTCTACGCCACCGGTACCTTTTCAGAGATCGTGAGGTTCAGGGCGCGGCTGTTCTGGGAAAAAGTCTCGTCGTGGAGCAGCTACGTAAGCTGGTTGGGCGATCCCTTCCCGCCTTTCTTGCTGGGTCTGTACGCCGGTCGCCGGCGAATCTTCCAAACCGTTGCGATGCACCGTCTGTTCGTTCGGAAGGTAATGTGGTGGGGCCTGGTGCTCGGCCTGGCGGGCACCGCAGCCATCCATATCTGGCTGAACCTGCATACCAGCGCATCCGTTTTCTCTTTCGTGCCAGCCGCTGTTGCGCGCCTGAGCGAACGCCTCGGCAGCCCCGCCCTAGGGCTGGCCTATCTTGCGGCGCTGACGCTGCTGCTTCAGCGTGACGCCTGGAAGCAGCGCCTTGCACCCCTGGGCGCGGTCGGCCGCATGGCGCTCACCAACTACCTGCTGCAGTCCGTCGCATTCGTTTTGCTGTTCTTCGGCTACGGGCTCGGCTGGTACGGCAAAGTCGGCGCTTTCGGCGGGCTGATGCTGGCCCTTGCGGTGTTCGCGTTGCAGATCGTCGCCAGCCGGTGGTGGCTGCGAAGCTTCCGCTTCGGCCCGGCGGAGTGGCTGTGGCGGTCGGCGACCTATTGGAAGTGGCAGCCCATGCGGCTGCAACGAGCACAGCTTGTGGCTGGAGTGGCAAGTGCGAAATAGCAGGTCCAGGATTGCAGGCGCGCTGCTATTACCACCCATTTTCGTCGTCCTCGCCTGTGGCCAGTCCAACGGCCAGCTCAGGCAGGACTCCTCATCCGCTACGGCAGAAGAAACCAAGGCATTCGACGCAGACACTAAGGAGGAGCAGCCCTCGGAACCTTTCGTTCGCTGGGCCAGAGAGAACGCGATCCCAATCACCACGACGGAACCTGGGAAAGGGTTCGATGACCTGCAACCGCTTAAACAGATCGTCGGGGAAGCGCGAGTGGTCGGGCTGGGGGAAAGCATACATCGGGCGCATGAGTTCTATCGGGTGAGGCATCGCCTGCTGGAATTCCTTGTTGTGGAGATGGGCTTCACAGCCTTTGCCATGGAAACGGGGTTCGCCGAAGCGGTGAAAATCAATGACTATGTGCTCGGCCGCATCGAGGAGCCTGAGCGCTGGCAGCACAACTTCTTCACCTGGGGATTCGGTTATGAAGAGGAGCTGCTTGCGCTCGTGCGGTGGATGCGGCGTTACAACCAGGACCCGCGGCATCCTCGCAAGCTGCGTTTCTATGGAATTGACGTGGCGGTCGGCTACAGCAGCCCTTCTGCCGCGATGGAAGGTGCGTTGTCGTATCTGGACAGAGTGGACCCTGAGTACGCGAGCTTGGCCCGACGCCAGGAGATACTGCCGCTTATGGAAAAGTTCCTGGGTTCGGGAGGTTCGGATAAGGCACGTGGTGTCTCCCTGAACAAATACAAAAAACTCCCGGCGGGTGAGCGCGATGCCTACACGGCGGCGGTTGCAGATCTGGTTTCTCGTTTCGAGGCTAAGCGCATCGAGTACATTGAGCAGTCTTCTGAAGATGACTATGAGTGGGCACTCCGTTACGCTGTGGCTGCCAAACAACTCGATGCCGCCTATCGGGCGGCCGCTGCTCAGGCGGCAGTTGCGCAGAAGCCGCGCTCGGGGCTGCATCGCGCCGTGGACGCGGTGCGCGACAGGGCGATGGCTGACAATGTCCTCTGGGCCTTGCAGCGCGAGGGTCCCGGCGGTCGCATCGTGCTGTGGGCCCACAACTCCCATTTGATGAAGGCAATGGATCCCGAGCAGGGACCGCGCCTAGGTCTATTTCTTGATTCGATGCTAGGTCACGACTACGTGAATATCGGATTCACGTTCTACCGGGGCGCACCGTCGGGCTGGGCTTCCTACCAGACAGGCATTAGCGAGCCCGCAAGGGGCGGGACTCTTGATGGGGAACTTGCCCGCGTAGGATTGCCGATGTTTGTCGTCGATCTTCGCGCCGTGCCGGCGGAAGGGCCGGTACACGAGTGGCT
>CAYRII010000147.1:0-6994 GCA_964424245.1 uncultured Terriglobales bacterium
TCCGCACCTGGTCTCCCTGCGGCACCAACATTTTGGCCTGCGGCGGCGCGGCTGCGGCGCGTGCGTAGAGGAAATCCGCCGTCAGCGCCAGCACCACGCCCAGGCAGGTCACCACCGCCGCAAACATCCAGCGGCGCTGCTTGCGCTGCTCCCATTCCCAGCGCCGGCGTTCTGCGGCGCTGGCTTCCGGGCCGAGCGCCGCGCGGCGTGGCAGCGCCAGCCATTCGCGCAGCACCAGCAGCGCCGCCACACCCAGGATGGCCACGAAGAAAAAAACGTCGTTGCGCACGATCGGACCTACTATCGCCATTTCCCGCTGGCTCGAAGGGATCCACATCGCCTCGCTCAGCTCGTGCACCCCGGTCAATGCCAACTGGAAGGCCACAACCATGAGGATCACGCTGGTGGCCGCAAAGAACCGCGAGAGCGGGACCCGCAACGTCCCCTGGAAGAAGAACAGGCCCACCGCGATGGCGACGCTCAGTCCCAGCGCCGTACCAATCCACGTGCCGACGCCTTCGCTCGAGAGTTCCACCGCGCGGAGAATCAGTGCGAGCTCCACGCCTTCGCGCAGCACCATCAGGAAGACAAACGTGGCCAGGCCCAGTGCAGCCGCGAGCGTGGCCCGCTGCGCGTACAGCTCGACGCGCTGTTCGATTTCCCTTCTCAGCCGCCGCGCCACCCGATTCATCCACAGGATCATGGTTACAACAAAGAAGGCCGCCAGGAGCATCAGCAAGCCCTCAAATCCTTCCTGGTTCACCTGCCAGCGCTCCAGGGCCACCGCTCCGGCCAGGCTGGCGGCCACCGCCAGCCCGACGCCCGTCCAAACGTAGCGTGCCCAGGCCGAGCGGCCAGTCCGGTTCAGATAGACAAGCACGATGCCGACGACCAAGGCGGCTTCGACGCCTTCGCGGAGGGCGATGAGAAATGCGGAAAGCATGGCGGCGTGGTCGGCGAGAAATTATCTCCCCGGTGGCTAAGGGGCCGCGCAGTTGAAACTAAGTTTCAACTGCGCATTCAGTCTAGCTTGCCCCCTGCTGTCCGGTCAAGGAAATTAGCTGGTCTTGTCAAACCTCTTTAGAAATGTCCCCATCCTTACCTCGTTAGAAATGTCCCCTTTTTGTTGTTTTCAGGTGGCTGTTTGGGGTCGGCGCCGGAGCGCAGCCCTGCGAGGCCGGAGGCCGAGCGTTTAGGGCGAAGCGCAGGAGCCGACCCCAAACCGTGGCGGCGCACCACCGGCCGCCGCGCTTCTGGACCGCTGTGCTTCTCTCTCCGCAAAGCCCCGTCGCCAGGGATGGTCTGGCGCGGGCTTCCAGCGGCTGCGGGCCGAGGGCCGCCGGGCAGCGACCGGGACCATCTGCTCCACCTCCTCCCTTCTTCGCTCCCCGCCGACGATCTCCTTCCACCCCAGCTTCTGCCCGCGGTACTCCACTTCCAAGCTCCCGTCCTCCGCTTCCCACACCGTCACTTGCGCCCGCGCCGGAGCATAGCGCTGGCTCTGCCGCTCCAGTTGCAAACTCCGACCGCCATAGCTCACCACCCAATCGTTGCTGATCACCCGCTCACTCTGCAGACGAAACACCGCGCGCAACTGCGCGGCCGGCGGCGCCGGCTGATGAAAATCCGCCTTCTTCGCCGCAGCCCGGGCGAACCGCCGGTTGTGCTCCCGCAGATACTCCTGCTCCAGATAGCGATTCGCGCCCGCATGCGTGCAGATGTTCTTGCGGCGCAGCTTCTTGATCAGCCGGTCCTGGTGCGTGCCGTGGCTGCGCTCCACCCGCCCTTTGGCCTGCGGCGAACTCGCTGCAAGGATCCGAATCCCCAAGCGTGCGCACATGCGCCCAAACTGCGTCAACGGCGCTTCGCCCGTCACCATCTCCTTCGCCGTCGGCTCGCGCACGTACACGTTCTTCCAGTCCGTGTACAAGGCCTGCGGCACCCCGTAGCGCTCGATCCACCGCCACAACATGCCTGCCGCCGCCCAGATCGTCTCCTGCTCTCCCAGCCGACACAGCGTCTCGTTGGTCGCGTCGTCCACCAAGTTCATCAGACATCCTTCCGGTCCGCGCTCCTCCAGCCACGCCTCGAAACTCCCATCCATCTGCACCAGCTCCCCAAAGTGCTCGCGGCGCGCCCGCCGCTTCCGATACGGCCTCCGCTTCCGCTCCCGACTCCACAACCCTTCCGCCAACATCCATCGCCGCAGCGTCTCCGCCTGCACCTCCACGCCATCTTCCTCGGCCAAGTGCTCCGCTGCCAGCGTCGGCCCGAACCGCTCGCCGACGCCTCCCGAATACTTCTCCCGCACCAGCCGCAGCACCCGACGCCGCAATCGCTCCGGATGCGCGCGGTTTGATGGCTTCCCCGCACTGCGATGCACCAGCCCCGCTGCCCCTTCCTCCCGATAGCGCCGCCACATCCGCTTCCCCTGCCGGTAGCTGATCTCCAGCACCTCCGCCCCTTGAACCAGCTTCAGTTCCCCGGCTGCCACTCGTCCCAACACCTCGACACGCCGCAGTTCCTTCTCGCTCATCGCTGTCCGCCTCAATCTGACCTCCTTTCGGAGGCCGCAGATTAGGGGACATTTCTATCGAGGGCAAAAGGGGACATTATCATCGAGGTTCAACAGGAAATTAGCTGGTCTTCCACCCGCCCGCCGGTAGAATACGAAACCCGGTGCAGAGTTGCTGGCAAACTCGCGTGTGGCCCGCTGTGGTAGCGGCCGCGTTGCTCGGGGTTCCGGCGGCCAGGGCGCAATCCCCAGCCCCGCAAAGCCAGCCTCAGGTGACGCAGCCCGCAGCCCTCGACGCCAAAAGGGCCAGGAAGGCCTATGAGAAGGGTCGCACGGCCGAGAAAGTCGAAGACTGGAGAGCCGCGTTCGAGCGCTATGCTGAAGCCGCAGCACACGCACCGCTCAGCGCTGAGTATCTGCTGCGGCGCGAAGCGGCGCGGTTCCGCCTGGTCCAGCAGCACGTTGACCTGGCCGAGCGGGAGGCGCTGGTCGGGCGGCTGGAGGAGGCGCGCAATGAACTGCGCGCAGCGCTCGAACTCGACCCCGGCTATTCGGTAGCGCGCGAACGCTTCGAGCAATTGCAGTCCCCGCCTGCACAGGAGCCTCCGCGACCTCCCGAATACGAGGTCGGGCCGGTACGCCTCCGGCCCCAGCCGGGCACACGCTCGTTCGACTTCAGCGGCACGACGCGCGGCGCCTACGAAGACGTGGCGCGGAAGTTCGGCCTCATGGCCACCTTCGACGAGGACTTGCGGGCGCGGCAGATTCGCTTTCGCGTCGCCGACCTCAATTTTGAAACTGCCATGCGCCTGCTCGGCCAGCAGACGGGCACATTCTGGCGCGCGGTTGACGAGCGCACCTTTCTCGTTGTCGAAGACACTCCGCAGAAGCAGCGCGAATACGCCCCCTCGGTCGTGCGCACCATCGTATTGCCGAGCGCGACCACTCCCGACCGGATGACCGAAATCCTTCGCATCGTGCGCGAAATGGTCGGCACCACACGCGCGCTGCTCGACACGCGCACGCGCACGCTGACGATCCGCGATACCCCCGAGGGCGTCGCCCTGGCGCTCGGGCTGGTCAAGGAACTCGAGCAAGCGCGCGGCGAGTTGATGCTGGAGGTCCACGTCCTCGAGGTGGACCGCGCCCTGGCGCGTAAACTCGGGATCACGCCGCCATCGAGCGCCCGGATTTTGACGATCAGCCCGTCCGATGTCGACGAAGCCCTGCAGTCGCAGCAGGCGCTGCTGCGGGTGTTGCTGCGCGTGTTCGGAACATCGGGCTCGCTCACCGGGCTTTCCGGGGACCAGATCGCATCGTTGATCGCCAGCGGGCAGCTCGGCGCCGGCGCGCTGGTGCCTCCGCTGGTGATTTTCGGGGGCGGCCGCACGCGTTTTGTGGCCACCTTGCCTGGCGCGGCCGTGGATTTTGCCGAGACCCTCAGCCTGCTCCGCAGCGCCCGGCGAATGCTCTTGCGCGCAGAGGACGGCCAGCCCGCCACGTTCTTCATCGGCGAGCGGTTCCCTATCAACCTAGCGGCCTTTTCGGCCAGCCTGGTTACGCCCACGCAGCTCGCTGGAGCCAGCGAGCGAGCCTTCACGCGGACAGACTTTGTCACCGGTGACGCCCCCGTTTCAGTTGCCACGGCCGATCTCAACGATGACGACCGGCTCGACCTGGTAACGGCAAACGAGAATTCCAACACGCTTTCCATTCTGCTGGGCAATGCCGATGGCACGTTTGCCGCCATGACCGAGCTTGCCACGGGCGCGCTCCCTCGCTCGGTTGTTACCGCCGACTTCAACGGCGACACCAGAGCGGATCTGGCTGTCGCCAATGCCGGCGCCGACACGGTTTCCATTTTCCTCGGTAACGGCGACGGCACGTTCGGCACGGGAACCAATTTCGCCACCGGCGATGGTCCCCGTTCCCTCGCGACGGGCGACTTCAATGGCGACAACCGACTCGACCTGGCAGTCGCCAACGAAGACGCGGACACGGTTTCCATTTTGCTGGGCAATGGCGACGGCACGTTCGGCCCCGGGACCGATTTTCCCGCCGACGACGGGCCCCGCTCGGTCACTACTGGCGACTTCAATGGCGACAACCGGCTTGACCTGGCCGTCGCCAACCAGAATTCCGACACCGCTTCTGTTTTTCTGGGAAATGGCGACGGCACCTTTTCTTCAAGAACGGATCTCGCCGCGGGCGACGCTCCCTTTGCGGTGGCGACGGGCAATTTCAACGCCGATAGCTTCCTCGACCTCGTGGTGACAAACGAAGCCTCCGATACCGTCTCCGTCTTCCTCGGCAACGGTGACGGCACGTTCAGCACGCGGACCGATCTGGCTGTCGGCGATGGCCCTTCCGCAGTGGTTGTAGGCGATTTCAGTGGCGATGGCAGGCCCGACGTGGCGGTGGCCAACATGGCCGCGGACACAGTTTCGGTTTTGTTGGGCAATGGCGACGGCACGTTCGGTGTGAGGCTTGACCTGGCCACGGGCGACGCCCCTTCCGCAGCCGTCACGGGCGATTTCAACGCCGATGGCAGGCTCGATCTGGCCCTCTCGAACCGGGAAGCCGACACGCTTTCGGTCATTCTGAACACGATTCTCGCCGCGGCCGTTGCCCAGCCAGGAGGGGTATTGCAGTCGCCTTACCCCGGCTTCCAGTATGAGGACCTGGGCTTGAAAGTGCGTGCCACGCCAAGGCTGCACCCGCAGAACGAAGTTACACTTCAGTTGCAAATCGAGATTCGCAGCCGGACCGGCGCGTCGCTCAACGGCATCCCGGTGATCAGTAACCGCACAATTGAACAGACAGTGCGGCTGCGCGAAGACGAAATGACGGTCATGGCGGGGATCTTGCAGCGCGAGGAAAGGCTGGGGCTGGAGGGCTGGCCGGGGGTGAGCCGGGCGCCGGTTGCAGGCTACCTGGTGGGGCGCCGCGATACGGACAAACGCGAGACGGAGCTGCTGATCGTCATCACGCCACGGCGCATCCGCCTGGCCCCGCGCGCTGATCGCTCCTTCTACGCCGGCCGCGAGCCCAGAGGCGCCGTCGGCGGGGCAGCGCAGCAGCCACCGCCGTAGCCTGCCCCGTAGTGAACCATGCTCCTAGCTCTCGAGTCCGTGGTTTCGGCACACCTGTAAGCGCTTGCGTTCGAAGCGGGGTGCTAAGGCTCCGAGGGTTGGGCGAACAGCAGGCCGTCTTTCGCCACCGAACGCAGCATGGCGGTGGCGGCATACACAACCACTCCCACGACCAGCCACCGCACGGCCGTCAACGGCAGCGCCTTGACGATGAACGCAGCGATCAGGACCGCAGGCACGCCGCCCAGTACCAGGCCCAGCGCCGGTCGCAGGCGGTAGCGTTGTTTGCGAATGAAACGAATGCTGGCCACTGGCATCAGGAAGGCGCACGAGCCCATCATGATGGGGAAGGCGGTGATGGGGTTCATGCCCAAGAGGCTCAGCAGAATCATGCAAGGCGCGTACAGCCCAATCCCTAAGGTCATCAGCGCACCCAGGAAAAAATTCCCGAGGACTCCCACCGCCAGCCGAAAGCCAGTCAGGCCTAACGTAGCGCCACCCCCCGGCAAGAGGCGAAGATTGGTGAGCAGGAAGATGGTCGCTGCCACCAGCAGGGCCACGCCCATTCCCAGTTGAATCTTCCGGCGGGGCCACGCGGCGACAACGCCAGCGCCGAGCCAAGCCCCCAGAATTGAGGCCGTAATCAGCAGCACCAACGTAGTCGTATCCACCTCGACGATGGCAATGAAGATGAAAGCCTGCGTGATTGTCGCGGGGGTGTGGCCGACGTTGAGCGTGCCGGGAATCTGTTCATCGGAGACCACCTTGCACAACTTGTAGATGGAGGTGGTGGGCGCGTAGGAGCCGATGCCGAGCGTATCGAAGAAATTGGTGACAAAGCCGATGCCGGTCTCCAGCAGATTGGGCCAGCCGGAGGGGCCAGTCGGATTCTCGGCGTGGCTCCGTCGGAGTTGCCGGATGCCCTGGATCCACGCGAGGGCGTACCCCAGCAAGAAGATTCCCAGAACCACGAGAATGGCCGCTTTGGCGCCGAGCATGGCCGCGAACCCTACTACACTGCCAGCGGAAGAACAATGCCCCCGGCTAGCCAGGCACTATCCGTAAATCGTGTTGAAGACTCCTTGTGGAGTGCGGGAGCTTGCCCGCCACGGCGGGCTTGCTCCCGCTTTGCCTTTGGCGGGGCTTGCCCCGCCGATACGACTCGCCCCAGAAAGCCCCAGCAAGCTACGGAAAAGGCAAGGCGGCGGCATCCCGAAGCTTCGGGACGCCGCACTCCAAGTTGTCACTCAGCAGCGCGCTCTCCTCAATAGAAAACATTGTGATGCCGAGCTGGAGGAATTTCTGCGAAGTGACTGCGGATCAGGGCGACGCGTCCAGCACGACGACGGGTTGGTAGGTGCGCGGCACCACCGCTTGCGCAATTGCG
>CAYRII010000148.1:0-6990 GCA_964424245.1 uncultured Terriglobales bacterium
GCTCGCCGTAACACCAAAAAGGGCGAACCGGCGAGGCCGCCCAACAGGAGCAGAAATCTGTTTCCTAATCGATCAGTTTTACGTCCGCGATATTGCCCACAAAGTTGATCTGCGTGGCCGTCAGGGAGTCCGTAGTGGTGCTGTAAATACGCAATTCGCCACCCTCAGCCACATACACCACGTCTCTTCCGTCGATGGGCTGCAGGCCGGTGACTTCCCCGCGGGGCGGGTTCATGGCCACGGACAGACCGCTGGTGTTGACAATCGACAGGCAGCCCTCAACCACATTGGAGCAAGTGCGCGCGCCGATGAACAGCTTGCCGTTGCTGGTGAGGGCCATCACGTGGTGAAAGCCGTCGCTGATGACGGTGCCGGACGAGGAAACAGTCAGGGCGGGAATATCCACTACGTCCAGCCGGCCTCCACCTGCGGCCGTGCCCGCAACCAGCAGCCGGCTTCCATCTCGAACGGCAATGGTGGCAGCAGAAACCACCACGCTGGCCCCGGGAGTGTTGGTCGCCATGTCCAGCGCCCTGATGCTAGCTGTCGTTCCTCCGCACTGCGGGCCGCAGTTCAGGATGTAGGCCACGCTGCCGTCGCTGCTGAACACGCCCCAGGTGGGCCGGTCAAACCCGGCCACTACGGTAGGCGCGTTGGTGCTGGTGTCGATTACGGTGAGGGAGTTGGAGTCGTCGCTGAAGGCCAGCAAGCGGGAGCCATCCGGGCTGAGCACAAGCCGCCGCACCGTAGGGACGGCAACCACCGAGAGGTTGCCGTTCGTCAGGTCGATTACAGCCACCAGGCCGGGATTGCGCAGTGCGGCGTACGCGCGCTGCGCATTCGAAGAGAGTGCAATGCTCTCCGTAAAAGCCGTCAGGTTGATTCGCCCGGTCTCCCGCTCGGTGGCGTTGTCGATCACGCTCATGCTGTTGTCCAGCGCGTTGAAGACAATGGTGATGCGCTTGTCGGCTGCTTCCACCATGAAGCTGGGCTGGTTTCCGGCGCTGGTTCGGAAGAGCGACACCACGTCCAATTGGGCGTCCACGATGTGGATCTCGCCGGTGAAGAGGTTGGTCACCAGAGCGCGCTTGGCCAGCAAGCTGGTGGTTTGCTGCTGCGAGGGCGGAGTCTGGTCACCGCCGCAGGCGCTGAGGAGGAGACAAAGAGCTACCAGGAATGACAGCTTGACGAAGGATCGGGTCAACAAGCGGGCTCCACGCAATGGTCCGAATGGAATGAGCGCTGCCAAACCACTGATTATAACAGACCGTTGTTTCTCTGGATTCGCGCCCATCATCCGCCGGTGGCTTCACTCAGCGGGATTCGATATGCTGTGACTTCCATGCCTTCGGAGTTTCTATCCCGTCTGCAGCAGGGCCCGTTGCTTTGCGATGGCGCCATGGGCACCTTGCTCTACGCCCGGGGCGTGTACATCAACCGCTGCTACGACGAGTTGAATCTCTCGCAGCCCGACCTGATTCGCGAACTGCATCGCGAGTACCTCTCCGCGGGCGCCGAGGTGATCGAAACCAACACCTTCGGGGGCAACGCGTTCCGCCTGCAGCGCCATGGGTTGGTAGACCGCACACGCGACATTAACCTGGCCGGCGCGCAGCTGGCCCGCCAGGCCGCCGACAGCCATCGGGAAAAGACGGCCGCTCAGGCCTTTGTGGCCGGCTCGGTTGGCCCCTTGGGAGTGCGCATCGAGCCCCTTGGCCCCACATCCTTCGCCGAGGCGCGCGAGGCATTTCGCGCGCAAGTCCTGGCGCTGGTCGAAGGCGGCGTGGACTTGCTGATTCTGGAAACGTTCGGCTACCTGGAGGAGATTCATCAAGCCATTCAGGCCGCGCGTGAAGCGGCGCCCGGCGTACCTGTGGTCGCCCAGGTAACCATCGATGAAGAGGGCAACTGCCTGGATGGCGCCAGCCCCGAAAGCTTCGCCGCCAAACTCACGGCGTGGGGAGCAGACGTCATCGGGTGCAATTGCAGCGTGGGCCCCGTCGCCATGCTGGGAGCGGTGGAACGCGTGCGGCGCTCCACGGACCTGCCCCTCTCCGCGCAGCCCAACGCCGGCATGCCGCGCGCCGTCGAGGGGCGCAACATCTATCTGTGTTCTCCCGAATACATGGCCAGCTACGCGCGCAAGTTTCTGCGCGCCGGGGTGCGCCTGGTGGGCGGCTGCTGCGGCACCACGGCGGAGCACATCCGCGCCATGCGCGCCGCATTGCGCGCCGGAGAGGCCGGGGCGGGTTCCTATCGCGTCGTGACCGCGCCGCGAGCCGCCTCTCCGGTGGAGCCTCCGCCGCTCGCCGAGCGTTCCCGCCTGGGCGCCCAGATCGCGGCCGGAGAGTTCGTCACGCTGGTGGAAATCGTTCCTCCCAAGGGTACCGTCGCCGAAAAGGAGTTGGCCGGCGCGCGCCTGCTGCACGAAGCGGGCGTGGATGCCATCAACATCCCGGACAGCCCGCGCGCCTCGGCTCGCATGAGCAACCAGGCGCTGGCCATTCTGGTGCAGCAGCAGGCGGGCATCGAAGCGGTTCTGCACTACACGTGCCGCGACCGCAACGTGCTCAGCATCCAGTCGGACCTGCTGGGTGCGGCCGCCATCGGAATCCGCAATCTGATTTGCATCACCGGCGATCCGCCCAAGCTGGGCAACTATCCGGACGCCACCGCGGTCTTCGACGTGGACGCCATCGGCCTGGTGAACATCGTGCACAATCTCAACCGGGGGATGGATATCGGCGCCAACCCCATCGGCAGTTCCACGGGATTTGTCATTGGTTGCGGCGCGAACCCCGGCGCGCCCAACATGGACGAGGAGATTCACCGCTTCGAGTACAAGGTGGAAGCCGGCGCCGAGTTCTGCGTGACCCAGCCGGTCTTCGACGTCGCCCTGCTGGAAAACTTCTTGCGCCGCATTGAGCACTGCCGCATTCCGGTGCTGGCCGGCATCTGGCCGCTGGTGAGCGTGCGCAACGCCGAGTTCATGAAGGTTGAGCTGCGGGTCGCCGTACCCGACGCCATCGTGGAGCGCATGGCGCGCGCCGCCTCCGCCGAAGAGGCACGCGCAGAGGGCGTTGCCATCGCCCGCGAGATGCTCGAAGCCATCCGCCCCATGGTCCAGGGCGCGCAGGTGAGCGCACCACTGGGCCGCTACCCTGCTGCTTTGCAGGTGATGGAATGCCTCGGGCTGGAACGCAAAGCCGTCATCTGATCGGGCGGCAATCTTGTGTTTCCAGCGCGTTCAAGGCGGCGCGCCGCACGGAGCCAATGTCCCATGGGGTACGGGGCCGGTTGGCGGTAGAATGGTGACTGGAGCTTTCCCTTGCCCAAGTTCGAAGAAAGCCTGGCGCGGCTGGAAAAGATTGTGGACGAGCTGGAAAAGGGCGACATCGCCCTGGAAAAGGCCCTGGCCCTGTTTGAGGAAGGCATCCAGCTCTCCGGAGCCTGCCGCAAGGAACTGGAAGCGGCAGAAGGCAAGGTGGAGATTCTGCTGAAGCAGAACGGCAAGATGCAGGCGGAGCCCTTCGAGGCCGCCGCGGAGAAACCCGCAGGGAAGTCGTCGCGCAAGTAGATGCCGTCTCCGGAAATGGTGCAGACCCGCAATGGCACGCACGTCGGTCATCGTCGCGCAGTACAACCCCCGCGACGCGGAGCACCTCGCCGTGTCCCTGTACGCTCATTTTGAGTCCGTCGCCGTGGCGCGCAATGCGGAGGAGTTGCGCCACGCCATCCTCAAGCATCGCGCCTCAGCGGCGGTAGTGGATTTGGAGATGCTTCCGGTCACCGAGCTGGAAAACCTGCGCAGTGAGTTCCCGCAAACCGCGTTTGTGTGCACGCACCGCATCGCGGATGAAGCGATGTGGGCGGCGGCGCTGGGAGCCGGTGCGGTGGATTGCTGCCTGACCTCGGACGTCGACGCCATCCTGAGCGCGGCCCGGCGCCATCCGGATCTCGCCCACCCTGCAGCTTGAGGCTTTGCCTTTCCCGGCCGTTCGTCGGCCCGTTGCGCTATGAGCAGTCTTGCAGAAGGTCCCAGGCACTTCGGCTCCGGATGGATCAGCGGCGTTCTCTCCGCCATCCTGGGCGCCATGGGTCTGGGCGGCGTTCTCACTTTGCTCTTCCCGCAGTGGCTCTCCACGCCGGACTTTCGCCCGTACTATTCCATGCCGGTCCTTCGGGGACTGTTGCAGTTTGTCCTGGTCTCTGCGTTTGTGCTCGGATTCGTCAGCATTGTGTTGCGGCGCAACAAACTGCTGGGCGGGATCGGTCTCGCCTTCACCACGCTGGCCGTCCTTCTGGGTGGATCCGAGGTGCCGGTTTCGGAGGCCATCCCCAAGTCCAACTATCTGGGCCTGGACTGGTTCTTGCTGGAACTTTTCTTTCTGGCGCTGATCTTTGTTCCCCTGGAGCAGCTCTTCGGGCGCCTCAAGGAGCAGGGCGTCTTCCGCTTTGGCTGGCGCATTGATATGGCCCACTTTGTGGTCAGCCATCTCCTGGTGCAACTGACCGTGTTTCTCTCCATGCTGCCGGCCAAGTGGTTTTTCTCCTGGCTGGTGGATGCGCGCGTGCACCGCGCGGTGGCGTCCCAGCCTCTGCCGCTGCAGTTCCTGGAAATTCTGCTGGTGGCGGACCTGGCCGAGTACTGGACCCATCGCACCATGCACGTGGTTCCCTTGCTGTGGCGCTTCCATGCCGTCCATCATTCCAGCCAGCGCATGGACTGGCTGGCCGCCTCCCGCATTCACGTGCTGGATAGCGTTGCCATTCGCGCCGTTACCTTCATCCCCCTTTTCGTCCTCGGGTTTTCCAATCAGGCCATCTTTACCTACCTGTTGTTCGTTTCTTTTCACGCGCTCTTCATTCATGCCAACGTGGGGTTCCGGTTTGGCCGGCTGGACTGGGTGCTGGCCACGCCCCGCTTCCATCATTGGCACCACGCCGTGGAAGCCGAAGCCGTGGACAAGAACTTTGCCACCCATCTGCCCGCCCTGGACATGCTGTTTGGCACATGCTTCCTGCCACGGGCGGGAGATCGCTGGCCCAGAGGCTATGGAATTGCCGGAAACCCTGTGCCGGAAAACTACCTGCGCCAGGTGCTGTATCCCCTCTGGCGAGGCGGGCGGCAATAGCTCCTGCGTTGCCCGTGCGCGGCGCGCGCCGTTGCTATACTGACCCGTCCATGCTGAATGCAATTCTCGAAGAGGGCCGGGTGCGCATCGACGCCGCGCTGGAGCGTTTGCTGCCCAGCGCCGGGACCGAGCCGCAATCCATTCACCGCGCCATGCGGCACAGCGTTTTCGCCGGCGGCAAGCGCCTGCGGCCCATCCTGGCGCTGGAGGCGGCGCGCATGGTGGCGGGCTCGGTGCCCGACGGCGTCGAAGACCTGGGCTCCGCGCTGGAGATGCTGCACACCTACTCGCTGGTGCACGACGACCTGCCCGCGCTCGATAACGACGACCTGCGCCGCGGGCATCCCACGTGCCACAAGGTGTTCGGCGAGGCCCTGGCCATCCTGGCAGGCGATGCCCTGCAAACGACGGCCTACCAGGTGCTTGCCGGGCTGCGCTGTCCGGCCGAGGCCCGGGTGCGCATCGTGGAAGAAATTGCCCGTGGCACCGGCACCGTCGGGGGCATGATCGGCGGCCAGGTGATGGATCTTGAGGCCGAGCACACGCGGCCGGATGCCGCGACGCTCGAAACCATCCATCGCTCCAAGACGGGTGCCCTTATCACCGCCAGTTTGGTGGCGGGCGGCCTCTACGCCGGAGCGGACGCGGCGCAGGTGGAAAAGTTGCGCGCCTTTGGCCGCGCTACCGGTCTGGCCTTCCAGATCGCCGATGATGTGCTAGACGTCACCCAGTCCTCCGAGCAGTTGGGAAAAACCGCGGGCAAGGACGCTGCCACGGAGAAAGCCACCTTTCCGGCGCTCTTTGGCCTAGAGAGATCCGTGGAGATGGCCAGAGCGCTGGTCAAGGAAGGCTGCGCGGCAATCGAGTCCTTCGGCGAGCGGGCGGCAACGCTCCAAGCGCTGGCCCATCACCTGGTGGAGCGGGAAAAATGAGCAACCCTGGACGTATGGCGACATCTGTTATCATCGACTGACTGGGCGATGGAGTTCGCCACAACCGTCCGCCGTGAGCGGACTGATGACTCCTACAGATTGCAATTGGAGGACTCCATCGTGCACACCTTTCTGTGGATTTCCCTGGGCGCCGTTCTGGGCGCCAATTGCCGTTACTGGTTGAGCCGGTCGGCGGCCAGCCTGCTCTCTCCCAGCTTTCCCTACGGCACCCTGATCATCAACGTAACCGGCAGCTTTGTGCTGGGGTTCTTCCTGGTGTGGACCAGCGAGCGCGTGCTGGTGGACCCGCGCTGGCGGCTGCTGCTGGCCATCGGCTTCTGCGGCTCGTTCACCACTTACTCCAGCTACGCCTTCGAGAGCATGGCCTATTTCGAGCAAGGGCATTGGACGCTTTTGGCGGCCAACATCCTTTCCAACAACCTGCTGGCGTTGGCGGCGGTGGTGGCCGGGGCGGCCGTGGCGAGGGCGGTGTAAAATGCCCCCTTCCATGGCGGTCCAGGTCACCATCTATCTCAACGAAGCCGACGAGTGGCGGCATCAGCCGCTGCATCTGGAAGTGCTCAGGTTCCTGCGCGAGGAAAACGTCGCCGGGGCCACAGCGTTTCATGCCGTGGCCGGATTCACGGGGCGCAGCCAGGTGCATACGACGAGCCTGGTGGAAGCGGGCGGGCAACTGCCGGTGGTGATCACCTTTGTGGATACCGATGAGCACGTGAACCGGGTGCTGCCGCGGTTGCGGGAGATGGCGGCGCACCGGTTGATCGTGCGCGAGAATGTGGTGATCGAACAGGGGAGCCTGGACTGAGCATGCCTGACGCCCCTCTGTACATCCTGGCCATCGCCGCCCACCGCGACGACGTGGAGCAGACCTGCGGCGGCACGCTGCTGAAAATGTCCGAGCG
>CAYRII010000149.1:0-6989 GCA_964424245.1 uncultured Terriglobales bacterium
ATGGTGAATGCCACGCGATCGATGGCCAGCATATAGGCGGCCAGGCGGTTGTTGACGTCGTGGGTCTCGGCGAAGCGGACCACGTCCTCGAAGGAGGAGCGCATGATGTGCTCCAGTTGCTCGTTGACCACGGATTCCTTCCAGAAGTATCCCTGGCGGTCCTGCACCCACTCGAAGTAGGAGACGGTGACGCCGCCGGCGTTGGCCAGAATGTCAGGCACGACGAAGACGCCCTTGGCGGCGAGGATTTCGTCGGCGGCGGCGGTGGTGGGGCCGTTGGCGCCTTCCACCAGGACACGCGCCTTCACGCGATGGGCGTTCTGCGAAGTGATGACGTTTTCGGTGGCGGCGGGAATGGCGACGTCGCACTCCTGCAGGAGAAACTCCTTGGGATCGACGCTCTGGGCGCCCTGGAATCCCATGATGGAGCCCTCGCGCATGCTGTGCTCGAGCAGCGCGTCCACGTCAATGCCACGGGCGTTGTAGAGGGCGCCGGCCATCTCCGCCACGCCCACGATGCGGTAGCCCTGTTCGTGCATGAGTTTGGCGGCGTTGGAGCCAACGTTGCCAAAGCCCTGGACGAGGACGCGCGTATCTTCGCGGTTGAGTGCGAGCTTCTTCAAGGCTTCGTCGCAGACGATCATGAGGCCGCGGCCGGTGGCTTCCTTGCGGCCGTGCGAGCCGCCCAGGTCCAGCGGTTTGCCCGTGACCACGGCGGTGACGGTGTGGCGCATGTGCATGGAATAGGTGTCCATGATCCAGGCCATGGTCTGCTCGTTGGTGTTCATGTCGGGCGCGGGCACGTCCTTTTCGGGGCCCAGGAACTCCACCAGCTCGGCGGTGTAGCGGCGGGTGATTTTTTCCAGCTCGGCCTGGGAGAGCTTGCGGGGATCGCAGATGACGCCGCCCTTGGCGCCGCCAAAGGGGATGTTGACCACGGCGCACTTCCAGGTCATCCAACTGGCGAGGGCGCGCACTTCGTCGAGGGTGACGTCGGGGCTGTAGCGGATGCCGCCTTTGGCCGGGCCACGGGCAATGGAGTGCTGCACGCGGAAGCCGGTGAAGACTTCGAGCTGGCCGTTATCCATCATCACCGGGATGTGCAGGATGATTTCGCGGTTGGGCTGGCGCAGCACTTTCCACAGTCCCTCGTCGAGGTTCAGCTTTTGCGCAGCCAGGTCAAAGCGCGCGGCCTGCGCTTCCCAGGGATTGATTTCCTGCTCGAGGGACATGGTCTTCATTCGGTCTCCGAAAATTCTGCGCTTGACGACCGCCCGGCGCCGGCGGCGGTGAGGTAGCCGGGCAATCGGAGAGTATAAGGAGGGGGCGGAGGAGAAACAAGCCAGAGGCCGGATGCAGGCGCCTAGAGCTCGATTTCCATGCCCTCGGCGGCGGCGCGCACGCTGGGGTAATAGTGGCGCGCTTCCTTGACGATGCCGTCGATGCAGGCGTCGGGATGGTCGGGGTCGTGGTGAAAGAGGATGAGTTCCTTGGCGCCGCTCTCCATCACGATGTTGACGGCCTCGCGCCAGGTACTGTGCCCCCAGCCCTTCTTGGCCTTCTCGTACTCCTCAGGCGTGTACTGGGCGTCGTAGATGAGCACGTCGGCGCCTTCGGCCAGGCGGCGCACGTTCTTGTCGAACACCGGGTGCCCGGGCTCGTTGTCGGTGGCATAGACGACGACCTTGTCGTCGGTCTCGATGCGGAAGCCCAGGCAGCCCTGGGGATGGTTGAGCCAGCGCGACTGCACCACGCAGTTGTCAAAGGCGATGCGGTCTTCTTCGATGTCGTAGAAGTTGCGATGCGCGGCCATTTCGCTCATGTTCACGGGAAAATAGGGGTCCGCCATCTGCTCCTCGATGGCGCGCTGCAGTCCGCGCGATTTGTTGGAGGAATGAAAGAAAAAGTAATTCTCCGGATTGCTGTACAGGGGCAGGAAAAAGGGGATGCCCTGGATGTGGTCCCAGTGGAAGTGGGAGAGGAACACGTGGGCGTGCACCGGCTTGGCGGCGAACTCGCGCACCAGTTGTTTGCCCAGCACGCGAAACCCGGTGCCACAGTCGAAAATGTAGATGTGGCCGTTGATGCGCACTTCGACGCAACTGGTGTTGCCACCGTACCTCAGGTTTTCGACCTGGGGAGTTGGCGTGGAGCCGCGAACACCCCAGAACTTGATCTGCATGAGTCGCCGTCCGGCATCCGCGATCCGGACACGGCCGGCGCGGAGGGTCCTTCCTGGTCTACGCTGGCCCCGCGCCGCTGGATTTGCCTCGCCGGCGGGAATTGGGCATCAGCCCGATGCCCTGGCGAGGCGCCGCGGAAGCGAAGCGCGCCCGTAAAGTGTACGTCAAGCGCGCCGCTGCCTGCCACGCTCACCGGGCTGGAATGGCGCGGCTGCGCCCTCCGCGGCATTGACCAGAAAGGTTCCGGGAACACACGTTGCCGCGCCACGGTGCCCACATCTCCGCACCCGTTCCTGATGGTTTCTCAACTGCGAACCGTTCACGGGGAACCCTGATATACACAGTAGTAACGCTTGACACTCGCAGGGAACGGCGAGATGCTAGTGCCTGTTTAACCGGAGGGGAGCAATGTCCCAGGCCGAAAGGGGGAATTATGTCCCCCCGAGCGAAACGGAGGCGACTGTGACTCAGGTGGAACAGGAGCACCGCAACACCCGGCGAATTGCATTGCAAATTCCCGTCACGGTGAAGTACACGGATGGCCGCGAAGGCGAACAGGAAGCGCAGACCAAGGACGTGAGCGCGCGCGGCGTATTCTTCTACCTGGAAGAAGGAATCAAAGTCGGCTCCGACCTGGAATTCACGCTCACCCTGCCTTCGGAAATCACGCTGACGGACAGCATTCGCGTGCGCTGCAAGGGCAAAGTGGTGCGCGTGGAGCAACCCGCCGGGGGCGGCAGAGTGGGCATAGCGGCCGCCATCGAGCAGTACGACTTTATCTCCGAGGGCTGATCGCCGCTCTGCGGCCGGCTACCCGGCAGAAGTGACTCACCCCGTGTCTCAAAGCCTTTCCCGTCCCTGCGTTCCCTTGGCTTCGCGCCTGCCGACCGGCGTGGTGGTGTGCCTGCTTGTGTGCGGCCCGGCAGCAGCGCAGGAAGGCATCGGCGAAGTGTTTGCCGCGGACGCCACGGTGCGCGGCGCGGTGGTGCTGGCGGGAAGCGGCACGCGCGTGCTCGGCGGATCGTCGGTCACGGCGGGAGATTCCACGGCGCTGATCCGGCTGACGCGCGGCGGGGAAGTGCGCGTGTGTCCGGGCACCAGCCTGACGGTGACCGCTTCCGCCGGGCGGCGGGAGCTGTTGTGGAGCATGAGTTCCGGGGCCGTGGAGCTGCACTACGACCTGCCGGCGCTGGCGGACACGCTGATGACCCCGGACTTCCGGCTGCTGCTGGCTGGTCCCGGCGCGTTCCATTTGGCGATTCGCTCGGAGGCCCGCGGCAATCCCTGCGTGCGAAACTTGCCGGAGAATTCGGCCTCGGTGATCGTCTACGAGCAGATGGGCAGCGGGACCTACCAGGTGAAATCCAACGAAGAAGTGGTGTTCCGCGACGGCCGCGTGGCGGGAAACGATCCTTTGGCGCCGCCAAATTGCGGTTGCCCGCCAGCCGTGCAACCGCATGTGGCAGAAGCTCCCGCGCAACCGGCGCCGGAGGCAGAGGGCAGCCAGCTTGAAGCTGCAGAGCACGGCGCGGCCGCGATGCAAGCGGTGATCCCAAGGAAGGTGGATGCGTCGCCGGCTGTGGCCGCGCCAGACAGAGAGACGAAGTCCGATGTCGCTCTTCCCGTGGCCGCCGGCGCGGTGGATTGGAGTGTGCTGGACGGGCAGAAGGATGTGACCGCGCCTCCGCCGGCAGTTGAACCCGGAGAAGTCCACGTGCAGGTAGATGCGCCCTTCGTCTTCCAGGCCGAGGAACCGGTCCCGGAACGGCCGGCACTGATCGCGCGCGTGAGCCTGCCCGCGTGGCCGCGACTCTACGGAGGGGAAAGGGTGGTGTCGCCTCCGCCGGCGCCGTCTGCGGGTGCCGCGGCTCCGGCGCAGGCCGAGCGGCCACGCAAGAAAAAGGGATTTTTTGGCTTCTTTCGCGCGATTTTTGCCGCCATTTTTGGGAGAAAATGAGACCTGGGAACCAGGCATATTGGGGAGCCATTGACGCATCCAAGCGTCTATACTAGATAAGGATTCATGTCCGCCCCGACCCTAAACCGGAAGCCGGAAGCCCCGGAGGGTGTCCGTACGCCGCAACGCACGCCGACCGGCCGCCAACCCGACATTCTGCCCACGCTGTTCGGTGTGGGATATGGCACTTATGCGGTGCGGCCCAACAACTTTATTCTCTCGTTCCTGCTGCACGTGCTGGCGGCGATGGTGCTGCTGATCTCCACCACCTTTGTGGTCTCCAATAAACAGGTGATTCAGGCCCATGTCGCCAACCTGGTGACCGACATCAGCCCGTACATTTTGCCGCCCTCAGCCGCGCAGGCGGGAGGCGGCGGCGGAGGCGGCGATCGCGACAAGCTGGCCGCGTCCAAGGGCTCGCTGCCCAAGTTTGCCCGCGAACAGTTCACGCCTCCGGCGGTGATCCTGCGCAACGAAGATCCCAAGCTGGCCATAGAGCCCACGGTCGTGGTGCCGCCGGAAATCCGGTTGCCGCAGACCATGAGTCAACTGGGCGATCCGCTGCAAGGTGTTCTGGGCCCGCCCTCGAGCGGCACCGGATCAGGGAGCGGCATTGGCAGCGGCAGAGGCGGCGGAGTGGGTTCGGGACGCGGGCCGGGCGTGGGCCCGGGATGGGGAGGCGGCATCGGCGGCGGACCCTACCGCGTGGGCGGAGGCGTGAGCGCGCCGCGAGCCATCTTTGCGCCCGATCCGGAGTATTCCGAGGAGGCGCGCAAGGCCAAGTATCAGGGCACGGTGGTGCTGTGGGTGGTGATCGGTCCGGATGGGCGCACGCACCAGATTCGCGTTGCACGCACGCTGGGAATGGGATTGGACGAAAAGGCCATCGAGGCGGTGCGCACCTGGAAATTCGACCCGGCGCGCAAGGATGGCCAGGCCGTGGCCGTGCAGGTGAACATTGAAGTGAATTTCCACCTGTATTAAGGCGGGCGGCGGGCGCGCATCCAGGATGCCGGATTGCAAAGTAACAGGGGCAGCCAAGAGGCCGCCCCTGTGGTTTTTAGGACAGTGGATAAACTCAAGAGTCGTGCCGCCGCGATCTTCAGCTAGGGCGCGTGCCGGGCAGACGTCAGGACTTGCGGCGGACAAACGGCGCTACACGCTGCTTGGCCTGGGTGACTTTTTCCCGCGCTTCTTCCATGAGTTCGGTTCCGCGCTCTTCCAGGCGCTCGGCGCCTTCGGCCACGGCGTCGGCGGCTTCTCCGTACTTGCGGCGCAGCAGCCGGCGCGTCTGACGGCCGGATTGGGGCGCCAGCAAGAGCGCCGTGGCCGCGCCTACCGCCGTTCCCAGCAGGAAAAACGTCAGCGCCAGGCCGGAGGTGTGGCGGTCGGAGGGCCGGTACTCTCCCCTGGTTTCACGTTCGGTCATAGGAGTCCTCGTTTCTCGATTGCACTCTCTACCATTGTACTGATTTGAGCGGCGGCAGCGGGAGGAATCGGACTCGTGCTGCGCGGCGGGCGATGCGTGTAAAATGAATGTTTGGCTTGTCAGCCGCGGCCTCCGCTGTTCTGAGAAACGCGGGCTTCGCAGCCGACGTTCGAAGAGCGGGAACGGGCCCTTCCGCAGTCAGCAGAATCCTTGGAGGAAACAGTTTCAGGAATGTCCATTGCAGCCACACAGTTGCGTCCGGGAATGATCGTGATGCATAACTCCGACCTGCACTCCGTGTTCAGCGTGGAGCACCGCACGCCGGGCAACAAGCGCGGGTTCATCCAGGCCAAGTTGCGCAACCTACGCTCCGGCTCGCTCATCGAGCACCGCTTCCGCGCCGAGGACGACGTGGAGCGCGTAGTGGTGGACGAAGTGGAAATGGAGTACCTCTATCACGACGATGTCTCCTACCACTTCATGAACACCGAGACCTACGAGCAGATTCATTTGACGCGCGAGATTCTGGGCGAGGCTGTGGACTATCTCACGCCCAATATCGCCCTCAAGGTGGAGTTCTACGATGGCAACCCCATCGGCGTGGAACTGCCGCAGACCGTAGACCTGGAAGTGGTGGAGACGGAGCCCGGGCTGCGCAGCGCCACGGCTTCCAGCGTGATGAAGCCGGCGAAGCTCGAAACCGGGCTGGTGGTGAACGTGCCGCCGTTCGTCAACCAGGGCGAAAAAATCCGCGTGGATACGGCCGAGGGCACGTACCTGGAGCGCGTGAAGTAACAGCGCGAGCGGGCGGATTGCGAGCCATGAATTGCCGACGCTATTTCGTGCGCGGAAGAGTGCAGGGCGTGGGCTTCCGCTGGTTCGTGGAGCGGGAGGCGCGCACCCTGGGCGTTTCGGGGTGGGTGCGCAACAATGCGGATGGCGCCGTGGAGGTCCTGGCCATGGGCTCGAACGAGCAACTGCAGGCGCTGCGCGACCGGCTGCAGAAAGGCCCGCTGGCTTCGCGCGTGGATGCCGTGGAAGAAGTGGAAGCGCAGCCGGTGCCCGACTTGAAGACATTTCGCATCGAAGGAGCGTGGTGACCGCATGCCGTCGAAATCCAGTTCCAACTGTGAGCCGCTGAAGAAGCTGATCCGCGAAGTGCCCGATTTCCCCAGGCCGGGCATCCTGTTTTACGACATCACCACGCTGCTGAAGGACAAGACGGGCTTCGCCACGCTGATTGATGCCCTCTCGGAGTATTACCTGGAGAAGAAAATCGACCTGGTGGTGGGCATCGAGGCCCGCGGATTCATCTTCGGCCCTGCCCTGTCCTACCGCCTGAACGCCGGCTTTGTCCCGGTGCGCTAGCCGAAAAAGCTGCCGGCGGAGACCGCGAGCTGGACGTACGACCTGGAATACG
>CAYRII010000150.1:0-6967 GCA_964424245.1 uncultured Terriglobales bacterium
AGCCACCGGCCTCGATGCCGGTGGAGCAAGTGTGCAGGCGGGAAGTGATGCTAGGCTGGTGTCCACTACCGGGCGATTCGGTCGACCTCTGCCGCGTGAAAGCACACCGGTTTCTATGGTCCAATTGCAGTCCACTAACTGTTTCCAACCACTCCAAAAGTGCTTTTGGGAGCCACCCGTGTCGCACGTCTTCAGTCAGTTACGAACCGATTTTTCACTGTCACGGCAGAGGTCGCGAGTTCGAGTCTCGTCGTCCCCGCCATACTTTTTCACCAGACGTGAAAGGAATGCAGGAAACCACTTTCTCCTTTAGGGGAAGGGTGCGGCTTTAGCTGTGCCGAAAGCTTTCCGCCTCCGCCCCACCCGCGGACATTTTGTCCTGACTAGTCGGGAGTGATAGCATTCGCCGCCGTTCCGCGCAGAGCGGAGATCCGGCGCGCATCGCAGAAAACTCCCATGATTCTTGTCCTGGGTGACATCAACGTCGATGTATCCGCGCGGCTCGAGGCCCCGTTCCGGATAGGGTCCGATTGCCTGGCGGCGTCGTTCGCAGTGCATCTGGGAGGCGTTGGCGCCAACACCGCCACGGCACTGGCGCGGCTGGGCATGCCGGTGCGCCTGCTGGCCTGCGTGGGCCGCGACTGGTTCGGTGAAACGGCGCTAGAGCGTTTGCGCCAGGACGGCGTCGACCTGGCATTTGTGCAGCGCACCGAAGCCGCCATGACCGGCTTGATGTTTATCGCCATTGCGCCGGACGGCCAGCGCACCATCCTGGGAAGCCGCAGCGCCAACCTGCTGTTTCGCCCGCAAGCGGATCTGGAAACGGCGCTGGAAGGGGCGGGCGCGCTGCTCCTGATGGGCTACAACCTGATGGCGCCGGGGCTGGAGCAGACGGCGGAAACCCTGCTGGCTGCGGCCCGCCGGCGGGGCCTGCCGGTAGCGCTCGACGTGGGCGCCGCGCCCAGCCACCAAATCCCGCAAAAGGTAGTAAGCTTCTCCAGGGGCGTGGACCTGCTTTTGGCCAATGACGAGGAAGCCGCGGCCCTCACCGGAGCCGCCGACCCGCGAGCGGCCATGCGCGCGCTCGAGAAATCCGGCGCCGCGCAGGTGGTGCTGAAGCTCGGCGCTGCGGGATGCCTCATCCGCCAGGCGTCGCAGATTGTCGAGGTGCCGCCCTGCCCGGTGCGCGCCCTGGACACTACGGGCTCCGGCGATGCCTTCACCGCAGCCTTTCTGAAAGCCCGGCTGGAAGGTTGGCCGGATGCGGAGGCAGCCCTTGCCGCCAACGCCGCCGGGGCTGCGGCGGCCGAGGTGGTGGGTGCGGGCGAGGGCATGCCCGACCCCAGCCGCGTGGCAGCAGTGCTCTCCGCGGCGACGCTGCCTGATTCGTGGACCGATGTGCGCCAGCGGGTGCTGGAGCGGCTGCCGCCCGCGCGAGCAGGGAAGGGAAACACAGAAACGCAGGGAGCATGACCATGGAACCGATGCCGCAGTGGAAGCAGGAGATGGATCGCCCGCGCATGAAGTCGCTGGAAGAGCTGTTCGGGGCACCCAAACCCGTGATCGGCATGGTGCATCTGTGGCCGCTGCCGGGCGCGCCGGGCTACACCGGCTACGGCATGCGCACGGTCATCGAGCACGCGCTGCGCGATGCCGAGGCGCTGGTGGCCGGCGGCGTGGATGGCCTGATGGTGGAAAACATGTGGGACCTGCCCTATTTCGTGGGCCATGACGTTCAGCCGGAGGCCATGACGGCACAGGCCGTGGCCGCCGCCGAAGTGGTAAAGAACTTTCCCCTGCCGGTGGGCATTAACGTCATCCACAACGGCGGCGTCATCTGCCTGTCCATCGCCGTGGCCGCGGGGGCGCGCTTCATCCGGGTGTGCATCCTCACCGGCTCGCGCCTGTGGGATACGGGAGAGCTCGACCACGGCTGCGCCGCCGAGCTGGTGCGCAAGCGCAAGGAGCTGCACGCCGATCACATCCAGATTTTCGCCGACGTGGACAAGAAGCACTCTATCCGCTTTCCCGGGCTCGACCTCGAGACCCACATCGAGTGGACGGAGTACTACGGCGCCGACGCGCTCATCGTCTCCGGCCGCATGACCGGCTCCGCGCCCGATGTGGAGAAAGTCCGCGAGGCACGGCAGTACGCCACCCGGCCCATCCTGATCGGCAGCGGCAGTAACGCGCAGAATGTGGCTGCCTTCCTGGAATACGCCGACGGCATCATCGTGGGCTCCAGCCTCAAGGTGGACGGGGCGCCGGAAAAGCCCGTGGAGGCGCAGCGCGTGCGCCAGTTCATGGACTCCGTGCGCCGCGTGCGGGAAGCCCTCAAGGCGGGGAAAGCGCTGGCCTGATTCGGACGGTTCCTCATGGCGCTCAAGTCCACAAAACGCAAGGTGCGCGAGATCGCTCCCCACCATCAGGCCGCGACCTATGCCGTCCTCTTGGATGTGATGAGTTCTCTTGCCGCCGAGCGCCAGCTCGACGTTCTACTGCAGAAAGTGATGGAAAAAACCTCCGAGGTCCTAGAAGCAGAACGCTCCACGCTTTTCCTGGTGGACCAGGACAAACAGGAACTGTGGTCCAAAGTGGCGCAGGGGACAAACCTGAGCGAGATTCGCTTTCCCCTGGGCGCGGGCATCGCCGGGCACGTGGCCCGCACCGGAGAGACGGTCAACATCCCCGACGCCTACCAGGACCCGCGCTTCAACCAGGAGATTGACCGCCGCACCGGCTACCGCACGCTCACCATCCTGTGCATGCCCATGAGGGACCGCAAGGGCCGGATCCAGGGCGTGTTCCAGGTCTTAAACAAGCGTGGCGGAATCTTTACCGCGGCGGACGAAAAACTGCTGGAGGCATTCGCCTCGCAGGCGGCCATTGCGGTGCGCAACGCGCAGCTCAACGAAGAGATCGAGAAGCGCATGGCGACCTCGGAAATCCTGCTCAACGTGATGCGCGAAGTCTCTTCCGAGTTGGAGATTGATCCGCTGCTCCGGAAAATTGTGACCCAGACGTCGGAAGCCATCCAGGCGGAGCGCTGCACGCTGTTCCTGGTGGATCGCGTCACCGAGGACCTGGTCTCCAGAGTGGCGCAGGGCGAAGCCACACGCGAAATTCGCGTGCCCAAGGGCGCGGGCATCGCCGGGCACGTGGCCACCACCGGAGAGACCGTCAACATTCCCGACGCCTACAGCGACCCGCGCTTCAATCCCGAGGTGGACAAGCGCACCGGCTATCGCACGCGCAACATCCTCACCATGCCCATCCGCGACGAGCACCACAAGATCATCGGCGTGATGCAGGTGCTGAACAAGAAGGCCGGCGTGTTCACCGAGGAAGACGAGCAGTTGCTGGGCGCGCTGGCCTCGCAGGCCGCTATCGCGCTGGAAAACTCCCGCATGTTCGAAGAAGTGCTCTACATGAAGAACTACAACGAGAGCATGCTGCGGACCATGGCCACCGGCGTGGTCACGCTCGACTCCGACGGCGGCGTGGCGTACTGCAACATGGCGGGACTAGACATCTTCTGGCGGGGCACGGAAGTGGATACGGGGCAGCCCTACACTGAGTTTTTCGGGGCGGAGGCGAACCCGGAAATCGTGGGGGCCATCGGCAAAGTGGTGGCCGGCGGCGAGAGCCAAACCGCCTACGACGTGAAGTACATCAAGAATGCCGAAGAGACCATGAACATCAACCTCCACGTGATGCCGCTGCGCGACAGCAAGAACAAGTCGCTCGGGGTTGTGGTCGTGGCCGATGACATCACCCAGGAGCAGCGCCTGATGAGCACGCTCTCGCGCTACGTCACCCGCCAGATCGCCGAGCAGCTGCTGAAGGACCGCGACCGGCTGAAGCTGGGCGGCGACCGATCTGTCGTGGCCGTTTTGTTCTCCGACATCCGCAACTTCACCACGCACTCGGAACGCTTCTCTGCGGAGGAAGTGGTCACCATGCTGAACGAGTACTTCACGCGCATGATTGATCCCATCTTCGCCTTCGAGGGCACGCTGGATAAGTTCATCGGCGACGCCATCATGGCGGTCTTCGGAGCGCCGGTCGCGCACGAGGACGACGCCGAACGCGCCGTGCGCTGCGCCTTGGAGATGCGCCGCGCGCTCCGGCTGTACAACCGGGTACGAGTTCAGCGCGGCGAGCCCGCCATCGAGACCGGCATCGGCATCACCTGGGGCGAAGCCGTCTCCGGCAACATCGGCTCCGAGCAGCGCATGGACTACACGGTCATCGGAGACACGGTCAACATTGCCTCCCGCCTCGAGGGCCTCACCAAGAACTACGATTGTAAAATCCTGGTCAACGAACTCATCTACGAGAAGATCAAAGACAAGATTCCCTGCGTGGACCTCGGCGTCGCCCAGGTGAAGGGCAAGGAAGGGGTACTCCGCGTCTACGGAGTCGCAGACCCCGAGGACTGACCCGGAAACCAGGTCCCGCGCGGCGCACTTCCCGCCGCACTCCCGGAAAACTGTTTCGCGAGCTCGCTCATGCGGGTCAGGTGATGGTCGTCATGCTCGGCAACGAAATAGGCCATGTCGATGACGCGCATGGGCTGCTGCAGCCGCGGATGCATCGCCGTGCGTCCCACCAGCCTGCGGTCCCACTCTTCCAGTCGCCGCACAAACGCCATGCGTTGGCGGCGAAACTCCCGCAGCAGATCCTCAATCTTTTGCTGGTTGTGATTGGCCTGGTGGGTCTTGCGATTCTTGACGTCCGCGGGCCGCAAGACTTCCGCGCCCGCCAGGTAGTCGTCCAGCCGCGCGTCGTGCAGTTCGTCGAGATCGAGCAAATGCCCGACGTGCTCCTGGATGGACCATTTGTCTCCGTCGCGCCGGGTCAGGCACTCTCGGGACAAATCGCGGACTTTTTCCTCCAGGCGTGAGGGTGTGCCGCGCAGCCGTTCCAGCACCACGGCAAACATCTCTTCCGGCAGGTCAAAACGAAACTTGCGCTCGAACCACAGCAGCTCCACTTCCAGCCCCCCGGAACGCGCCCCAGCGGCCTTCTGCCAATCCCAGAATAGACCAAGCTGGAGAACGTGTTCCCAATCCGGAACTGACTCCCGTTCGCAACTCATTGGAAACGCCTTTTGCGCCGCGGGATGCACTTTAATCAGCGGTTGGTATTTGGCTTGCAATCACGGGTGGCTGTGGTCGTGCCCACGGCTGTGCAAGCCGGGCAGAATGTGAATGTCTCTAGACGGGGGTAATCGGGGCGCGGTGGTGCAGAGCGTTCGCCGCCGGACGGTGCGAGTGTCGAAGGCAATCTCAGTTCGCATCTTTGGAATGGACAGCGGCGGCCGTCCCTTTGCCCAGCCCGCCACCACGCAGGACATCAGCACCGATGGGGCCTGCCTGGATGGCATTCGCGTGCCGCTCCACGCCGGCGACGTGATCGGCGTGGAGTTCCGTGGCAGCAAAGGGCGTTTTTCCGTGGCCTGGGTGGGCGAAGAGGGAACGATTCGCAAGGGGCAGATCGGCATCCGCAGCCTGGAACCGGGCAAGTGCATCTGGACCGCGGCCCTGGATTTGGCGGCGAAGAGCGCAAGCGACTCTCTCGTCGTCAGCGGAGACGGGCACAGCGGGTTGCCGCACGAGCACGGCGTCGAGCGGCGCACCGAGGACCGCCGGCGCCAGGAGCGCCGCCTGCATCCGCGCTACAAGTGTTCCGGCGGGGCGGAGTTTCGCGCCCAAGGCGCAAGCGTGCGCGTGTGGGGCAATTTGAGCGACGTTTCACAGGGAGGCTGCTACGCGGAGATGATGTCACCCCTGGCCGCGGGCAGCGAGGTCGCCGCGGTGCTCACCGTGGGCAGTCAGGAAGTGCACGCTGCGGGTATCGTCCGCGTCTGCCATCCGGGATGCGGCATGGGCGTGGAGTTCACCCGGATTTCCCCGGAGCATTCCTCCCGCCTGGAACGGGCCATTGCCCGGCTGACCGCCGAAGCGGACGCGGCAACCCAGACTGCAGGAACCGCCGCCGCCGCCGCTCCGGACTCCATCTCAAGCCCCGTATCGCAGCCTGGCTTTGCCGATTCCGCGCTGCAATCCCTCTTGCTGTTCTTCGGCGAAAAAGACAGCCTCTCGCGCGAAGAGTTTCAGAAAGTCTTGGAGCGCACGCGAGCCATGCTCTCGCAATCCGCCACTCGCCAATAGCCTTCTCCACCGCAGCCCCTGGGGTACACTTCTTTTCGTGCCGCTGCGCGACCTGATTCCGTTCGGTCTTACCCGCGACAAGCCCCATCACTTCCGCGACATGGCGCGCGTAGCCTGGGAGAATCGCGACAACCTGGGCTACGCCTGGCGCGTCCTGAACCACGGCGTGTGCGACGGCTGCTCGCTCGGCCCTTACGGCCTCAAGGACAACGTCATATCCGGCACGCACCTGTGCATGACGCGCCTGAACCTGCTGCGGCTCAACACCATGCCCCAGGCCACCGCCGATGCCTTCAGCGATATCGCCCGCCTGCGCGCCATGAGCAACGAAGAACTGCACCGCCTGGGCCGCATTCCTTACCCCATGGCGCTCCGCCGGGGCGAACGCGGCTTCACCCGCCTCTCCTGGGAGGAAGCTCTCGACCTGATAGCCGCTGAGCTCAAGGACGTGCCCGCCGAGCGTCTGGGATTCTTCGCAACCTCGCGCGGTCTTACCAACGAGGCCTACTACACCTTCCAGAAGCTGGCGCGCATGCTGGGCACCAACAACGTGGACCTGTGCGCGCGGCTCTGCCATGCTGCCAGCGTCTACGGCCTGAAGCAGGCGCTGGGCGTGGGCGCGCCCACCTGCTCGCTCTCTGACTTCATCGGCACCGAACTGCTGGTCCTGTTCGGCACCGACCTGGCCAACAACCAGCCCGTCACCGCCAAGTACATGCACTACGCCAAGAAGGCGGGTACGCGCATCGTCGTGGTGAACCCTTACCGCGAGCCGGGGCTGGAGCGCTACT
>CAYRII010000151.1:0-6943 GCA_964424245.1 uncultured Terriglobales bacterium
TCGGGCACGCTGTGCGCGGTAAAAACAATGGGCACACGCGCGCCCAGCTCGTCGCAAGCCGCCGGCCAGGCTTCCATCAGCCGTTCGGCGAAGGCGCGAATCAGCAGCGGGTGGTCGTGCCAGGCATCCACAAACTCTACTTCGAACCGGCCTTCCGCTGCGGCGGCAGCCGCCTGGCGATACAGTCCCACACTGGTGCGCGAGTTCTGCGGCGCCAGGCAAATGGCTACCGTGCGCCGGATGCCTTCCTCCGCCATCTCGGCGACGGCTTCCGCGATGAAGGGCTTCCAGTTGCGCATACCCACAAAAACCGGCGCCTCGAGCGCAGCAGCCAGCGCCTCCGCCTGCCGCAGCGTGATGTCGGTCAGCGGCGAGCGGCCGATCTTTTTGTAGCGCTCGCTGATTTCCGCCACGGCCTTCTCCGGCAACGACCGGCCGCCCGTAACGTGGCGCAGGAATTCGGGCACGTCGGCGGGCGAGTCTGGACTGCCGTGGGCCAGCAGAAGCACGGCGGTTTTTGGTTCCTGCGTCATTCGTTTTTCGCCGCCGCAGCGGGCTGCCGGGCGGAACATTCGCGCACCCAGTCCACCAGGGCGCGCACATTCTCCACGGGCGTGCCTGGAAGAATACCGTGGCCCAGATTGAAGATGTGTCCGTAACGTCCGCCGGCGCGGCGCAGCACGTCTTCCGCGCGCGCGCGCCATTCCTCAGGAGGAGCGAACAGCGCCACCGGATCCAGGTTGCCCTGTACCGCGCCGCGAAAGCCGAGGCTCCTCCAGGCATCATCCAGGCCGATGCGCCAGTCCACGCCCAGCACCTCGGCGCCGGTTTCCTGCATGGCGGGCAGCAGAGTGGCCGTATCCGTACCGAAATAGATGACAGGCGCGCCCGACCGCTGCGCGCGGCGCACCAGCTCCTGGGCGTGCGGCAGCACGTAGCGGCGATAATCTCCGGGCGAGAGGCAGCCCACCCAGCTGTCGAAGATCTGCAGCGCATCGGCGCCCGCGCGCACCTGCTCCACCAGGTAGCCGCCGAGCACTTCCACAAGCTTGCGCATCAGGTCATCCCACACCGCCGGCTTGCGGTACATCATCCTCTTGGTTTCCAGATAGTGGCGCGAGCCCCCGCCCTCGATCATGTAGCTGGCCAGGGTAAAAGGCGCGCCGGCAAAACCGATCACGGGGACACGCGAGGCAAAGTGCCGGGCCACGCGCGCCACCGACTCCGCCACGTAGCCCAACTCGCCCGCGCAGTCGGAGCGCAGGCGGGCAACAGCGGCGGCCGTGCGCAGCGGTTTTTCGATCACCGGGCCTTCGCCGGCCTCGAAGCGAAAGTCCAGCCCCATGGGCTCAAGCGGCAGCAGCAGGTCGGCGAAGATGATGGCCGCGTCCACGTCCAGCTTTTCCGCAGCCGTGATGGTGACCTCGGCGGCCAGCTCCGGCGTCTTGCAGATTTCCAGCAGCGAGTGGCTCTTGCGCACCGCGCGGTATTCCGCCATGTAGCGCCCCGCCTGCCGCATGAACCAGACGGGCGTGGCATCCACGGGCAGCGCCTTGCAGGCGCGGACGAAGCGGGAATCGGGCGCGGACATTCTTCTTCAATGTAGCACTTCAGCCGCGTGAAAGCCGAAGGCCACAGGCCGGTTTCAAAGGCCGGCGGAAACGCGAGAAATCGGCTGGCGTGGGCGGCCTTTGCGCTCTAAATAGAGGGAACCACAACCGCGCAGTTTACGTACAATAGATTAGTTCCATCGTGCGGCGGCGGGAAGGATTTGCAGGCGCAAAGCAGCGCCGCGCCCGCCGCCGCCCTCCACCGCAATCAACCGGAATGGAGGGCCCCATGACGACAGCAAGATCAAGCGCAGCCTGTTGCACCACGCCGGGCGCATTGTGCTTTTGGGCGGCGGCTTTTGCCGTGATTTACGGAGCCGGAATGCTAGCCGCGAACTTCTGGCCTGCTTTGGAGCCGTACAGCGGAACCATCCTGTTCGCCGCGCTCGGCCTGGCCTGCGCGGTCAATTTCGGCCGCAATCGCACCTTCCACTGCTCGCTCACAGCTCCTTTTTTCCTGCTGATCGCCGTGGCTCTTGGATTGCGCACCGCGGGTGTGTGGGAGTTCCGCGTGGACCTCTTGTGGCCCGTCGTGCTCATCGGTGTGGGCGTGGCCATGCTGCTCGAGTGGCGCTACACGCGCACGTCCTCAGCCTAGGCCAGTTTCATCCGTAATGCGATGTGCTGGTGTGCCGATGTTTTGTGCTCACGCTGATCGAGGCAGGGCTTGATATTGTTCCGCGGCTTTCGGCGAGAGCAACACCCAGATGGTGAAAATGCCCAGCGCCGTTCCGAAGGGAAGATTCAGCAGGGAAATCACGCCCACGATCAGCGCCAGCACGCGCGCCCAGCTCTGACGCTCCAGCAGCCCCCATCCCGCGGCCAGCCCTGCCGCCGCCTTGGCCAGCACAAGCAGACCGATAAAGCTGAGCATAGGCTGCAGAAACGCAGGGGCATCCACTTCCGCGTGACCCATGCGTCCAAACACTGTGTTGGCCATAATCATCAGTACCCCGCCCCCCAGCAGGTGCAGAAACGAGTAGGCGATCCACAGAATGCCCAGCAAGCGGACGTGTTTGGCCACGCGGCCGCCCGCTGCGGTTGCCGGAGAAGCGCTCAGGGACCGGCCGCACGCCTGGCAGAAACTCGCTCCCGGCGGAATGGGCTTGCCGCAATGATCGCAGAACATTGGCCACCTCCTCCCGGTGCTCCGCGCCCTCGCGGCCACACCAGGCCTCTATTCTAGTTACGTACATGGTCCAAACAAAGTTTCTCCAACCCGCCAAACCGCCTGGCAGGGTCTTTCCACGTGAATTGTGCCCGGCGGCTCCAGGCAGTACACTGGCGCACCGATACTCGGCCCCTCCACCATTGGGCCGGATACAAACCCATGCAGAGTGGCTCGGGCAGCGGTTTCCTCCAGCAACTGCGCGCCAAAGGACTGGCGCACTGGCTATGGGTGCTTGCACTCACCGCCCTCGGCGTATGGATCGGCCACCAGATCAGCGAGCAGCGTCTGTGGACCGATGTGCGCTACCGCATCTACCAGGAGACCTTCGCCGCTACGCGCGTGCGCGGGCCGCTCTACCCCAAGCGCACCGCGCTGGTGCTGGTGCAGGATGAGGAATACTGGAAGGGTGAGCTCGCCGGCCGCGCGCCCATTCGTCGCGACTACCTCGCCCGCCTGGTCGAGAAGCTCGACGCCGCCGACGTCGCCGTGATCGCCCTCGACTTCGATCTGCGCTCTCCGGTTCCGGACGGCAGTCTCGTCGAGCACCCCGCGTATCTGGAGGAAACCACTCGGCTGCGCGCAGCCGTGAAGCTGGTCTCCGTTCGCCGGCCCGTCGTCCTGCCCGCCGCCGTGGCCTTCGACGCCGAGGGCGCCTACGTCGAGCAGTCGTCCATCTTCCAGGGATTCGACTTCGGCGGAGGGCTGATCCACCGCGGATATCTGCAGTTGCCCTACGACCTGCGCCGCGTGCCCGTCGGCCTGGAGCTGGCCGACGGCCGCGTGCTGGATTCCTTCGCCCTGGCCATCGTGGGTGCCGTGGACCCCACCGCGCACCAGCGCGTCGCCACCCACGCCAGCGATGCCCTGCCCTTTGCCAGCTACATGACCGAGCGCGACTTCGCTGGCACCGCTCCCACCGACGTCCGCCTGTTCTCCTCGGCCTACGTTCTGGCCGCCGATTCCGCCGAGCTGGACCGCAGCCTGAGTCACAAGGTTGTGATCCTGGGCGCGGCCTGGAGTCGCAACGGTTTCGCCAGCGGCGCGCGCGTTGACCTCCATCCCACGCCCGCGGGAACTCTGCCGGGCGCCCTCATCCATGCCAACTACGTCGAAGCCATCCTGAACGAGCGCACCTACAAGCCTCTCAGCGACCAGTTGGTGATGGCGTTCGAAGTGCTCCTGGTCCTGGCCATTGCCGCATTGTTAGCGCTCGACACGCGCCCGCTGTGGAAAGCAACGCTGGTCGCCGGCACCACCGTATTCTTCATCCTGCTGAGCTACTTCTTCCTGCAGAACCTGGGCCTGTTCTTTGATTTCTTTGTGCCGGTGGTCGTGCTGATCGGGCACGTGGCCGTGGAAAAGGTCCTCGATTGGCGCCACGCCGCGGGCCACGGTCCTGGCCGCTAGATATCAGAGACACCCCCGCCATTGGAAGGAAAGGAATTCCGGCAGACTCACTGGCGGAGAGGAAGGGATTCGAACCCTTGATACAGGTTTTGGCCCGTATAACGGTTTAGCAAACCGCCGCCTTCAGCCACTCGGCCACCTCTCCGGAGGAACGGGCGGGCAGGTTGTTGCGCTGTCATTATAGCGGAAGTTTCACGACACCCGACACTCGCTCACTGAAATTTGCTTCCGATCTCGGGTGCTTTTGCCACTCCCGGGCGTCCGGAGCTTGGCTCCGCACACGTTCACGCGAGGGAGGAGCCTGGGCTTGCGCTGGATTTCCCTAGTTGATGGCGGTGAGCGTTCCGGCCCATACCAAACCGCTTGGGGTGGCTATGAAGAAGACCTCCTCGCCCCCTTCCAGGATCACAAAATTCCAGCTGTGGCCAACCCCTCCAATCGTCAGAGTGGTCGTTCCCGTGCAGTCTGGATTCACGCTGTAGGTTCCCGCAATGGACTGGCCAGGCATAAACACGCCGCCGAGGTTCAGATTGTCCATCCCCGAAACGTTTCCGTCGGACTGAAAGGAGATCAGTCCGGCGTTGGTGAAGGGCACGAAACCGCCGATCCGGGGGAAGGCATCGGGGGCGCCCGAGCCCATGAGCCCGTGCGTTGCATAGCCATAGGACTTGCCAGCGAGGGTGCTGGCCGAGCATGGGGCCGCCGCCATCCGCCGCAGCGTCCCGTACGCCACACCGTTCACGCCGACGAATTTGATCTCCTCCCCCGAGCCGACGATCACTATGGCCATGATGAATCCGGCGCCGCTGGTTCGGGAAATCGTGCCCGTGGTGCAATCGGGATTCACAGTGTAGGTGCCGAAATCCGAGTGAGGGACCAACCTGCCGGCAAGGTTGGTGTCGTGTGCTCCAGAAAAATTCCCGTTTCCGTCGAAAGTGAAGTAGCCGACCGATACGAGAGGTGCGTCGGCAGCATTCGCCGAGACGCCGGCTTCGAATCGCCCTTCGAGCTGCCAACCGTAGGTGCTGTTCAGAATGCTGTTCGGGTCAGAGCAGTCATCCGGGGTCTGGGCGGAAGCGCCAAGGCTGAGAGCCAGCACCAGCACCGCGGCGCCTGCCAGCCACCTGAGATTATTGTTGTTCACGAGAACCTCCGTTCTTGTGTGCGCGGGCGAGTGTCGCCCATCGCCGCACGGCTGGCAATGCAGGTTCTGTGAAGGAAAGATGAAGTTCTCATGAACGTCTAAGTCGCTGGTGAAGTTGTTTCTAAGCGCATCTTCGGGCATGATTGTGGGCATCTCGCCAAGCACCTATGGGGGGATTTACGGCGCAGCAATTCCACTTCGGCGATTTCACCCTGGACCAATCGCGGTACTGCCTCCTGCGGGGCACACGCACGCTGCGAATGGAGAAGGTCCCTATGGAGCTGCTCCTCCTGCTGGTCCAGAGGCGCGGGGAGTTGGTGTCCCGAGAGGAGATTGCTGACCGGATTTGGGGAAGAGACGTTTTCCTCGACATAGACCACAGCATTAATACCGCCATCCGCAAGATACGCCGGGCGCTGCGGGATGACCCAGAGCAACCCCGCTTTATCGAAACCGTTGTGGGCAAAGGGTATCGCTTTGGCGCCCCGGTGACCTGCAACGAAGCCGGATCCGGGGCACAGCAGCAGGAACCATCCCTGGCGGTCGAGCTGCCGGGCGAACGGGAGATCCCCCAAGCCCCAACGAGACTCCTTGCCGTGCGGACGTGGCTGCTGCTCGCTGGAGTCGCAGTGCTCACGCTGGGCATCGCCGGCTACCGGCAGCTCAGCCGCGACCGGGCGGCTGCGGTCAAGGCGCCGGCGATCCAATCGCTCGCCGTCCTGCCGCTGAGAAATCTTTCCGGTGAACCAGCCCAGGAGTACCTTGCCGACGGGATGACGGAGGCGCTTATCGGACGCCTCTCCGGAATCGATGGCCTGCGGGTGATCTCCCGCACTTCGGTGATGGGCTTCAAAGACACACGGCAATCGGTTCCGGAGATCGCGCGCACGCTGGGGGTGGACGCTGTGGTCGAGGGGTCGATCCTGCGGGAGGGACGCCGAGTCCGGATCAGTGCCCAGTTGATTCGCGGGACGACTGACGAACACCTGTGGTCCAAGACGTATGACCGCGACCTGAACGACCTGCTGGATCTGGAAAGCGAGGTGTCGCAAGCCATTGCCCGCGAGGTGGGGGTCAAGATAACCCCCCAGGCTGAGCGCCGGCTGGAACGGCGAGCCACCACCAATCCCGAGGCCCGCGATGCCTATTTGCGAGCCCTTTACTTTATCGACCAAGACGATGCGCAAGGCGCAACCAAGTGCCTGCAGTATTTCCAGCAGGCCATCGCCTTGGACCCCGATTATGCGGCCGCGTATGCCGGTCTTGCTCGCTGTTACGACCTCGCCAACTTTTTTGATCTGATCTCCTGGCGAGAGGCGTCCGCGAAGATCAAGGCGGCAGTCACGAGAGCGGTCGAACTCGATGACGAACTCGGAGAAGCGCACGCCGAACTGGCTGACTACTACCTGGTGCGTGACTGGGACTTCGGCGCCGCCGAGCGCGAGTACGAACGCGCCCTTGAGCTCGACCCCAACTCATCGATCGCCCACAGGCATTATGCAGGTTTCCTGATGAACATGGGCCGGCTGGAGCAAGCGCTCCAGGAGATAGGCCGGGCGCGCGAACTTGACCCTTTGTCGCTTCATTTCGCCGACGACCTCGGTTGGCTCC
>CAYRII010000152.1:0-6840 GCA_964424245.1 uncultured Terriglobales bacterium
GCCGAAGAGCTGCATCACCTGCTGCGCTTCCTGGCCGCGGCCGATTTTCCCCAGCCGCAAGGCGAGCCGGTCGCCATCATCGGCTCCGGGCCGGCAGGCCTGGCAGCGGGACACGACCTTGCCCTCATGGGCTTCCGTCCCACCATTTTTGAAATGGAGCCGCAGCCGGCGGGCATGCTGTTTACCGGCGTTCCCGGCTATCGCCTGCCCCGTGATCTGATCCGCGCCGAGGTGGCCGTGATCCAATCGCTGGGCGTAGAGATTCGCTGCGGCGTGCAGATTGGACAAGACCTCTCCTTCGAAGACTTGCGCCGCGAGTTTTCCGCCGTCGTCATCGCCTGTGGCGCCAAGCGCTCCCGCGCCCTTCCCCTGCCGGGCGCCGACGCCATGGGCGTGATGGGCGGCGTGGACTTCCTGCGCGACGTTTCCCTGGGCAAGCAGGTGGACCTGGGCCAGCGCGTCATCGTCATCGGCGGCGGCAACGTGGCCTTCGACGTCGCCCGCACCGTCCTTCGCCAGGAGGAGTATGACGTCTCGCGCACCGCCGCCCGCCTGCCCGGCGTGCGCGAAGTTCACCTGGTTTCGCTCGAATCGCTCGAGGAAATGCCCGCCGACACCGTGGAAATCCTGGAAGGCGAAGAAGAGGGCGTGGTCCGGCACAACGCCTGGGGACCGAAAGAGTTTCTGGTGCGGGAACGCAACGGGCAGAAGCTCCTGCGCGGCGTGCGTTTCATCCGCTGCACCTCGGTCTACGACGAGCAAAAGCGGTTTGCGCCCAAGTTCGACGAATCGGAGACCTGGGAACTGGAGGGCGACACCGTGCTGCTTTCCGTGGGGCAGTCGGCCGACTTGAGTTTTCTCGATGCGCAGCGTGACGGCATCGAGATGCGCTCCGCGCAACAGATCGTCAACGACCCTGCCACCGGCTGCACATCGGCTCCGGGCGTCTTCGTGGCCGGCGACATCGCCTACGGCCCGCGCCTGATGATCCACGCCATCGCCAGCGGCAAGCAGGCGGCGCGTTCCGTGTATCGCCATCTCCGAGGGCGTGAGATTTCCCCCGAGGAAGTGCAGTTCCACTTCCCCCTCGAGCGCTATCACCGGGAGAAGTCCTACGAACGGCGCGGCCGCCTGCCCGTTCCCACCCTGGCGGCGGCGGAGCGCAAGCGCAACCCCGGCGCGCTGGTGGAGATCGGTTACAACGAAACTCAGGCGCAACAGGAAGCCGGGCGCTGCCTGGATTGCGGCGTGAACACCGTCTTCGACGGCGAGCGTTGCATCCTGTGCGGCGGCTGCGTGGATGTGTGTCCCACGGTTTGCTTGAAGCTGGTTTCCCTCGATCGCGTTGCTCCAACTCCCGAATTACAGTCCGCCGTGGAATGGCTGGGAGAGGCCCCGGAGGACGTTTCCGCAATCTTGAAAGACGAAGAGCGCTGTATTCGCTGCGGCCTCTGCGCCGAGCGCTGCCCGACCACCGCCATCACCATGGAGAGATTCTCATTCACCAAGGAGTGGAAATCATGTCCCGTCTAGATCCGCCCCGCGTCTCGCGGCGCAGTTTCCTGAGCCTGGCGTCGCTGGGCAGCTTCTTTGCCGCCCTGGGCACCGCGGCCGCCGGAATGCTGCGCCTGCCCAATCCCACGGTCCTGCCCGGACCGGTGCGGCGCTTCAAGCTGGGCGTCCCGGAGCAGTTTCCCCTGGGCAGCGAAACCCGCTTCGAGCAGGAAAACGTTCTGCTGATGCGCGCGGCGGAAGGCGTGTATGCCGTTTCCACGGTTTGCACTCACCTGGGCTGCACGGTCTCGCGCTCCGCAGAAGGATTCGCCTGTCCCTGCCATGGCTCGCAGTTTGACGCCGACGGCAAGGTCACGGCAGGTCCGGCCCCGCGGGGGCTGCCCTGGCTCGAAGTGAGCCGGGCCGCCGACGGGCAGCTCATGGTCAACGCCGACAACGAAGTGCCCGCGGGCACCTATTACGAGGCCTAGGAGGAAAGCGTGGCCAACACCGCAACCAGCGAATTCCTTCACAACCTGCGGGACCTGCCGCATACCTTCAAGGATGCCTGGCTGCGCCTGGGAAAGACCCCTGAGTCGGAACGCGAGGAGTCGCAGGCGACCTTCCACAATTTTTTCCTGCACATCCACAGCGTGCGCGTCCACGTGCGCACACTGCAGCCCACGCTCACGTTCGGCCTGGGCCTGCTGGCCGCTTCCAGCTTTCTGGTCACGCTCATCACCGGCATCCTCCTGATGGTCTATTACAAGCCCTCGACCGAGCTGGCCTATCAGTCCATCAAGGACATTCACTTCACGGTGGCCACGGGCCGCTTCATGCGCAACATCCATCGCTGGGCCGCGCACGTGATGGTCATCACCGTCTTCCTGCACATGGCGCGCGTCTTTTTCACGGCAAGCTACAAGAAGCCGCGCGAATTCAACTGGCTCATCGGACTGGCCTTGCTGGTGGTAACGCTGGCGCTGAGCTTTACCGGCTACCTGCTGCCCTGGGACCAGCTGGCCTACTGGGCGACCACCATCGGCGCCAACATCGCCAACTCGCCGCGCGAGCTGACCGACGCGGTGGGCATCACCGGCTGGTTCGATCCGGGCGGCTTCCAGAAGCGCCTGCTGCTGGGAGCCAGCTACGTCGGCGAAGATGCGCTGATCCGCTTTTATGTGCTGCACGTATTCGTGCTGCCCTTGGTCCTGGTCCTGTTGCTGGGCGTGCACTTCTGGCGAATCCGCAAGGATGGCGGGCTGGCGCGCCCCGAAGACCCCATGGGCGGGCCCGCGGAGTGGGGCGGAGAGCGGCGCCAGGTCTTTCAGCCTCTGGCCTCCAAGACCTACGGATTGATGGCGCTGGTGCGCGGCCAGCGCCCGCCCGTGAACCGCGGCCCGGAAAACACGGTGATGGCCTGGCCGCACCTTTTCTGGGCGGAGATGGCGGTGTTCATGATCTGCGTGGCCGCCACGCTCATTCTCTCCTTCTACTGGGACGCGCCGCTCAAGGAGATGGCCAACCCGGCCGTGCCGGAGAACCCGGCCAAGGCGCCCTGGTACTTCCTCGGAATCCAGGAGCTGGTCTCCTATTCCGCGTTCACGGGCGGCCTGCTGATTCCCGTCATCGCGCTGGTCGGGCTGGCTTTGATTCCCTTCCTGGACCGCAAGCCCGGTGGGGAAGGCCAGTGGTTCGGCTCGCCCGGAGAAAAGCAGGTCGCGTGGCATTCGCTGGCTTTTTCACTGCTTGCGACGTTCGCCATGCTCTCCTTCACGGTCAACTTCGGATGGCTGCGCAGCTGGTTTCCGGACATCCATCAGCTTTGGATCATCCTGATCAACCCCGGGTCGCTGCTGGTGGCATTGTTTGCCGGCTGGTCGCTCCTCATTCTGCGGCAGCGCAATTCGGTCCGTCTGGCGGCTGTGGCCCTGTTCACCTGTTTTCTGGTTGGTTTCACGCTGTTGACATACTTTGCCACCGTCCATCGCGGGCCCAACTGGCACTTCTACTGGTGGCCCTCGCAGTGGCCGGTGCACTAGGTACGCCAGGATGAGAGACCCATCCCGCATCTACCGTTGGACGCTGCTCCTGGCCAGCCTGCTGACCATCGGCTACCTGGTGGCCGCGGCCGTCCGAGAGAACTACCTGGCGGAGTGGCAGAGCGTGCAGCGCACCTATCGCGACCTCCTCGAAACCAGGGCCACCGATGAGCGCGGGCGCGAACTGGCACGCAACTTCCGTCTCGAGCTGAAGCAGGTCTCGTTGCCGGGATTGGCGACCGTGGATCGCTGCGTCACCTGCCACAACGGGATCGACGATCCGCGCATGACGGACGTTCCCAACCCCCATGCCGTTCATCCCGGAAATATTCTGCAGCACCATCCCGTGGACCGCTTCGGCTGCACGGTGTGCCATCAGGGCCAGGGTCCGGCCACCAGTTTTCCGGACGCCAAGGCGGAAAACGCCTTCTGGGATTACCCGCTCCTGCCACCCGACCTGACACAGTCCTCCTGCCTCACCTGCCACGACGTCCAGCGCCTGCCCGCCGCCCAGGTGAGCCTGGTGCAGGAAGGCATGAAGCTGTACGAAGAAAAGAGCTGCGCCTCCTGCCACAAGATTGCCGGCCGCGGCGGCATTCTCGGGCCGGCACTGGACAACGAAGGCCTCAAGACCAAACACCAGTTGACCATGGCCAAATTGGACCCGCCGCACACCACGTGGCGCTGGCAGCAGGCGCATTTTCGCGATCCCGCGGCCATCGTGGCCGGCAGCCAGATGAAAAACCCCACCGTCACGGAACGCCAGGCGCGCGCCCTCACCGCCTACATGCTCTCCTTGCGCAAACGCGACGTTCCGGAAAGCTATCTGGCGCCGGACAAGATTGAGCAGAAATTCCGTGCCCTGCATCCGGCGCCGCTCACAGGCGACCAGTCCTATCGCCAGTTCTGCCAGGCTTGCCACAGCGACGGCAGCTACGGCCTTTGGGACAGGAAGTTCAAGCGCTTCATCCCCGCCATCCGCGGTGCTTCCCTGCTGGCCGTGGCCTCGCGCGAGTATCTCGAGGCCAACATCCAGCACGGCCGGCCGGGCACTCAAATGCCTGGGTGGGGAAAGCAGGCCGGTGGACTCTCCGCCCAGGAAATCACGGCGCTGGTCGATTACCTGAAGGCCGCCGCGCCGGCCGCTGCGGCCATCACGCGTACGCTCTCCCGCGGCAACGCGGAGCGCGGCGCCAGCTTGTTCCTGCGCAACTGCGCCGGTTGCCACGGTGCCGGCGGCCGCGGAGGTGCGGCGCCCGAGATCGGCCACCCGGTGTTTCAGCAAGCCGCCACCGATTCCTTGATTGTGCACACCATTCGCCAGGGGCGTTCGGATACCGCCATGCCGGCGTTTCAACCGCCCGGCGCCGCCGGCCTTACGGACGCCGAGATCAGCGACCTGCTGGCCTATCTGCGTTCCGTGGGTCAGCCGCACGGGGCGCAGGCGATGGCGCAAACCGCAGACAATTCGAACTCCGTCGGAGGAAAGCGATGAGCAACCAAACCAAGCCGGCGAAACCCGTCTCGCGCCGCAGTTTCATCCAGGCCGCTGCCATGAGCGCCGCAGCGCTCTCCCTGCCGGGTTGTTCACGCAAGGAAGCGCCCGTGCTGTCGCTCTTGACGGGAGACTTTGATCCTCTGCGCACCTACCCGTATCGCGGCTGGGAGGACTTCTACCGCAAGATCTGGACGTGGGACAAGGTCGTGCGTTCCACGCACTCCGCCAACTGCACCGGCTCCTGTTCCTGGAACGTCTACGTGCGCAACGGCGTGATGGTCCGGGAAGAACAGGCCTCCGATTATCCGCGCATCAACGACGAGTTGCCCGACTACAACCCGCGCGGCTGCCAGAAGGGCGGCTGCTTTGTGGAATACGTCTACAGCCCGCAGCGGCTGCGCTATCCCCTCATCCGCACCGGCGAGCGCGGTGAGGGCAAGAGGCGCCGCGCCACCTGGGACGAGGCCCTCACCCTTGTGGCGGAAAAGCTGGTGGACAACGTCTATCGCCACGGACCAGACACCAATACGTTCTTCAGCGTGATCCCGGCCATGAGCCCGGTGAGCTTTTGTGGCGGCTCGCGCCTGGCGCATTACCTGGGTGGCGTGGTGTGCTCCTTTTATGACTGGTACTGCGACCTTCCGCCGGGCGAGCCGCTTACCTGGGGCGTGCAGACCGAGGCCTGCGAGTGCGCTGACTGGTTCAACGCCAAGTACATCGTGCTTTGGGGATCCAACATCTCCCAGACGCGCATCCCCGACGCGCACTTTGCCTTCGAAGCACGCTACAACGGCGCCAAGCTGGTCTGCATCTCGCCCGACTACAACTCCAGTGCCATTCACGCCGACCTCTTCTTGCAGATCAACCCGGGCACGGATGCCATGCTCGCCATGGGGGTGGCCAAAATCCTGGCGGACGAAAGCCTCATCGACGTTCCCTACGTCAAGGAACAGACCGACCTGCCGCTGCTGGTGGTGAAAGGGACGCAGCGCTTTCTGCGCCAGTCCGACCTCCAGGGCGGCGGCAAGGAAGACGTCTTCTACTGTTGGGACACGAAACAGGAAAAGGCCGTCGCCTTGCCCGGCTCCATGGGCTCGGAGGAAAAATCACTGCTGCTGAAGTCGATCGACCCGGCGCTGGCTGGTTCCTATCAGGTCACTCTTGCCGAGGGCAAGCCGGCCGAGGTCACCACTGTCTACGAACTTCTGCAGAAGGAGCTGGCCAACTACCCGCTCGACAAGGTGGCGCGCATCACCGGCCTGCCCGCGCACGAGATCCAAAGCTTCGCCCGCGAAATGGGCACGCGCAAGCCCGCCATGATCATCCACGGCGCCGGCACCAACCACTGGTTCCACAACGACCTCATCAATCGCGCCTTCATCCTGCTGGTTGCGCTCACCGGAAATGTGGGCAAGAACGGCGGCGGTTTCAACCACTACGTCGGCCAGGAACGCATCTGGCCGGAGCACGGATTTCTGGAGCTGGCGTTTCCTGAGGGGCGCAAGAAGCAGCGCTTCCAGAACACCACCCTGTGGAGCTACGCCCATTCCGCCAGCAAGGACCCGCATCTGTACAACGGCAAGCCCATCGAGTGGTACATCCAGGAGTCGGTCAAAAACGGCTGGATGCCGCTTTGGCCCAAGGGCGGGCGCAAGCCGCGGGCCTTCATCGTGTGGCGCGCCAACTACCTGAACCAGGCCAAGGGCAACGAGATTCTGGAGTCTTCGCTGTGGCGTGATCTGGACCTCATCGTCGACATCAACCTCCGCATGGACACCACGGCGCTCTACTCCGACGTGGTGCTGC
>CAYRII010000153.1:0-6827 GCA_964424245.1 uncultured Terriglobales bacterium
CCTACGCCCGCACCAAGAAGTTCTGCGAGCACATGATCCGCGAGCTGCTGCCCGATGTGCCGCGCACCATCTTCCGCCCCAGCATCGTGCTGGGCGACAGCCGCCGCGCCGAGACCACGCAATTCGACATGGTGCGCGCGTTCGTCTTTCTCGCTGGGCTGCCCCTGCTGCCCTTCCGGCCGGAGGACAAGATCGACATCGTGAACGTGGATTACGTGGCCGATGCCATCGTCACCCTGCACCAGAAGGAAAAACCGGGGCACGAGATCTACCACCTCTCGTCCGGCACGGATTCCCAGACCTATCGCGAGCTGACGCGCGCGCTGGCCCAGGCCCGGGGCAAGGGCATGCCCATGTTTGCTCCCGGGTTGGAGAAGCCCTTCGCGTCTCTGGTGAATTTCCTTGCGCGGCGCAAGGGCGGCGTGGGCTACGGCGCGTCCCTGCTGAAGGTGTTCCTGCCCTACCTGGTGTGGGACACGGTGTTCGACAATGCGCGCGTGGTGGCCGAACTGGGCCGCAAGCCCACGCCGTTTTCCCAGTACAGCTATCCGCTGCTGCAATACAGCCGCGCGAACCACTTCACCTACCGCTACCAGGAATGGCCGGACGCCGCGCGAGGGGCCGGGGAATGACGGACCTGTTGCTGGAAGCCTGGGTCAGCGGTCTGATCGAGCTTTCCAAGCTGGGCTGGATGCTGGGCGCGGGGCGCAAGTGGCAGCCCGGAGAACCGTTGAGCCTGCTGCTGGCGGGCTACAACGGCACACGCAACACCGGCTCCGACGTGCGCGTGGAGGAAATGCTGCGCCAGGTGCGGCGCATCCTGGGCGAAAAAAACATTCGCCTGAGCGTGATGACGCAAAACTTCGAGCGTTCGCACGGCTACTTCGGCGACGCGCAGCAGGTCCACCTGCCGGACATCTTCCCTCCGTTTCTCTACCGCGAAGCGCGGCGTCACCACGGCGTGCTGGCTTGCGAAGGATCGATGTTCAAAAGCAAGTTTGCCAACGCGCTGACCACCATGATGATCGGGTCGCTGGGAATCGCCTCGGCGGAAAACAAGCTTTCCGTGGGCTACGGAGCGGAGGCGGGGGAGATGGACCGCGTGCTGGCGAAAATGTGCCGGCGCTATTGCCGGCAGTCGCTGGTGATCACGCGCAACGAGGAGTCGCGCACCGTGCTGCGCGCGCTGGGCGTTCCCACCGAACCCGGCACCGATACGGCGTGGACCTTTGAGCCTCGCGGCAAGGAGTTCGGCGAAAAAGCCCTGCACGATGCCGGCTGGGACGGCAGCCAAGAGGTGCTCGTGGTGTGTCCCATCAACCCGTTTTGGTGGCCGGTGAAGGCGTCCGTGGTGAAGTATGCGGTGCGCATGCTGACCGGCGCCTACCAGGACAGCCATTACCGCACGGTGTACTTTCACAACTCCGGGCCGAAAGTGGTTGCCGCCTACCGGAGATACCTGGGCGCAATCGCCAAAGCGGTGGAGCGCTTCCGCAAGGAGCAAGGGGCCTTCGTGGTGCTGGTGGCGATGGAGCGCCTGGACGCACGCGCCTGCCGGGAACTGGCGGCACAACTGGGCGGCGCGCCGGTTGTGACCTCGGACCAGTACGACATGTACGAACTGGTGAGCATTCTGCGCTCCAGCCACCTGATGGTGTCGTCGCGCTACCACGGCATCGTAACTTCAATGCCGGGGCTGGTGCCCTCGGCGGGAATCACCATGGATGAGCGCATCCGCAACCTCATGCGCGAGCGCGGGCACGAACGTTTCCTGCTGGAAGTGGATGACCCGGAACTGGGCGCCAGGCTCTACGAGGTTCTGCGGCGGCTGCGGCAGGAACGCGACGTGGTGCGGGAAGGTGTGGCGCACACCGTAGTGCGCAATCTGAAGGCCATGGCGCGCATGGGCGTGTACCTGGAAGAGCACGTGCAGCAGCGCTATCCGGAGTTTCCCGTGCGCGCGGGCCAACTGAGTTGGGAGGACTACCTGCCGCCCCTCAGCCCGGGACTTGCCAGACTGGTCGAGACACACGGCGGATGAGCTTCCTGGAGAACATTTTTCAGCGCCTGGAGGAGGCGCGGGAGCGCGTGGTGCTGGAAGAAGCGCGCGACGGCCGTCTTGCGCCAACGACCGCGGCGGAACTGTTAGAGCGGGTGGCCGTGGCGCGAAATTTCGCGCGCGCAGCCGGCTTGAAGGCGGGCGACCGCTGCGCAGTCCTGGCGCACAACAGCGTGCGCTGGGTGGCGCTGGACCTGGCGCTCATGGCCGAAGGCGTGATCGTGGTCCCGCTCTACGCACGGCAGGCGCCGGCGGAACTTGCCGGGATGCTCCAGGACAGCGGGGCGACGCTGGTGTGCTGCGGCGATGCTTCCTTGCGCGATGGCATCGCCAAGGCATGGCCTGAAGCGCGGCGCACGGCTTTGCTGGACGAAGTCTTCCGCGCCACGCCGCTCGCTGAAACTGCACCGCTTTCCCGCGACGGCGCGGACCCGGTCACCATCATCTATACGTCGGGCACTTCCGGCGAACCCAAGGGCGTGGTTCTCAATGTCGGCAACCTGGACCACATGCTGCCCTGCACCGGCAGCCGGCTCGATTTGCTGATGGGAGAGCGCGCTGAGCCCGACCGCATCTTTCACTACCTGCCGTTCTGCTTCGCCGGCTCGTGGATCCTGATGCTGACGGCGCTTTCGCGACACAGCGTGCTCACACTTTCAACCGATCTCACCCAGCTGGCGGACGAGATGCGGCTGGCCGCGCCGGACTATTTTCTGAACGTGCCCGCACTGCTGGAGCGCGTGCGCAACGGAGTGGAAGAACAGATGCAGAAGCGCGGAGGGGTGGTGCAGGCCATTTTTTCGCGCGCGCATCAGGCATGGATCCGACGGCAGCAGGGACACCGTGCCCGGGGAGTGAGCCTGCGGCTGGCGCAAGCGGCCATCTTCCCCGCCATTCGCAAGAAGCTGGGGCCGAATCTGAAGGCGCTGATTTGTGGCTCGGCGCCGCTGGCCGTGGAAACCCAGCTTTTTTTCATGATGCTGGGCATTCCCGTGCTGCAGGTCTATGGGCTGACGGAAACCACGGCCATCTGCACGCTCGACCATCCACACGGCGTCAAGCCGGGCTGGGTGGGACCGGCGATTCCGGGAATCGAGATGAAGCTGGGCGAAGGCGGCGAAGTGATGGTGCGCGGACCTAATATTTTTCCCGGATACTGGAGCCGGCCCGGAGAAGCAGCCACGGTCCTGCGCGATGGCTGGTTTCACACCGGCGACCAGGGCGAGACTAACGCGGCGGGCAACTGGCGTATCATCGGACGGCTCAAGAACCTGATCGTGCTGGGTTCAGGGCACAATGTTGCGCCCGAGCCGCTGGAGGACGCGCTGCAGCGCGCCATTCCCGGGGCGCAGCAGGTGGTGCTGGTGGGCACCGGGCGCGGGTATCTGGCGGCGCTGGTGGCGGGTTCCGCCGCTCCCGAAGCCGTGCAGGCGGCGCTGGAGACGCTGAACTCCGGCCTGCCGCACTACAAGCAGGTGCGGCGCTTTGCGGTGATCGCGGAGGCGTTCAGCATCGAGAACGGAATGCTGACGGCCAACGGCAAGCTCAAGCGCGACGCCATCGCGGCGCGCTGCGCGCGCGAGGTCGAAGAAATGTACCGGAAGGACGCATGAAGCCACATAAGGGCCAATCGCTTTCCTGGACACTGCGCGATGGAGTGGTGGAACTCGAGCTCCACCGCGAGCCCTGCAACGAAATCGGCTCGGCGATGCTGGAAGAGTTGGAACAGTTTGCCGCGGAGCTCGATGCGGCCTCCGCTGACGCCTGCGCGCTCGTCATTCACAGCACCATGAAGGCCGGTTTTTCGGCGGGCGCCGACCTGCGCGAGCTGTTCGACCGCTCCGAGCAAGTGCCCGAGCCGGAACGTTCGGCGCGATTGCGCGATTTCCTGGAGCGCATCCACAAGGTCCTGAATGCCATGGACGCCTCGCCGCTCACAACTATTGCCGCCGTGCACGGAGTCTGCTTCGGCGGTGGATTCGAGCTGGCGCTGGCCTGCGACCTGATCGTGGCCGACAAAATGGCGCGCTTCTGCTTTCCCGAACTGCGGCTGGGCTTGATCCCGGGATTCGGCGGCATCCCGCGCCTGAAGCGCGACCTGGGCAACGCCGTGGTTCGCGACCTGTTGCTTACCGGCCGCAGCATCAACGCACAGAAGGCGCAGGGAGTGGGCCTCGTCAGCCAGCTCGCAGCGGAAGGCGAGGCGCTTCGCGTGGCGCGCGCGACGGCGGCGCAGGTCAGGAAATTCGACCGCGCGACGTCCGTCGCCGCCAAGAAGTTCATCAAGCCGATTCCCTACGAAGAGCTGCGGCAGGAAATTGACATCTTCTGCGAGCTCTTCCAGCGGCCGGCGGTCCGGGCCGGGCTGAAGAAATTCGTTGAGAGCAGCGACGCGCTGCCCTATCTGCCGTGAGATTGCAATTTCAGGAGGGGAAAACGATGAAAACGCCGGTCGTGCGTTGCGGCGTCCTTCGCTGCATCTTCGGTTTCATGATTCTGCACATCGCCTGTCTTGGCGCGTTGGCCCAGAGCGAGCCGCCGCCCCCGAAGGAAAACTACGTCGTCAGCGGAACCCTGGTGGAGCGATCCGGAAAGCCGGCTTCGGGACAGACGATCTACTTTTTTGCCGTTCGCGAGGGCAAGGTGCAGGGGGACCTGACACTCGATTTGAAAACGGGCGTTTGGAAAGTAGAAATGCCGGCCGCCACGTCCGACGAGAAGGGCCAGTTCTCAATGGAACTGTCGCCGGAGACGTGGGAGCGTTTCCAGGGGATTTCCTCGCAATTCACTCTGGGCGGTTTCATTGGGGTTGCCACGAAGGAAGGCAAAGCGGACTGGGTCCTCATCCGCCAACTGCGAAAGATGGGAAAGCCGCTCACCTTTGGGCCTGAATCGCTTGCCGGCAAGAGTCGCAACCTGGCGATGGGCAAGCTGGCGCTTGGCCCCGGAAGGTTCGTGGTTCAGGGTCGCCTGGTGGACAAATCCGGCGCGCCGGTTTCGGGCGAGGTGATCTATCTGTTGCATCTGGACAAGGGAAAAGCCAGCGGCAACATGAGGCTCAGCAGCAAGGGCCTTGAAATCGTGATGCCCAATGACACCACAGACGCGACCGGAAATTTTCAAATCGCGTTCGACGCTGAGCAGGTGGCCAAAGAGTTTGGCGCTAGGGTTCAGGGGTATACCGTGGGCCGCCAGAAAGGTTCCGGTGCACAGCCCGCCAACCGGCAGGGGGCGACGGTGGAATTCGGACTGGACACGTGGAACGCTCAGACGGGAAAGATTGACCTCGGGCAGGTGACCTTTGACTCGCAATAGTCAGAATGGGATGGATGTAAGTTCGGATACGGAAAAGGCGGTGCTGCTGTGGTTCAGCCTGGTCTTGTGCGCCGTGTTTCTGCTGGCTTGCACAGACCGCGGAAAACGGGAAGGGCAAGCGGCGGAGGAACGGGCGGCCAAGCGGACCCGAGTCCTGCTTCGAGAAACCGCCCGGTCTGATCTGGCCGCCGACGGCCTACTGGTGATGGCGGAGGTTTACCTGAACCTGGCAACGGCTCCGCCTGCGGTGTTTGAGCAGATACTTCTGTCTGGCCAGGAAATCGACGTGACGACGGAGCGCAAGAGCGTGCGCACCGGCAAGGAAGCTCCCAAGGAAGAAGAGCCGTGGAAGCAGGACACCGCCGGGTTCGATTTTCTGGTCCGGGCGGAGACGGAGGCGCATCAACCTCGGAGGCACATAGCGGATCCGACCAAGATCGAAGTGAAGGAAACCTGGACCGTGGAAAAGCTTTCCGATCCACAAGTGACCAAGAGCTGGACGACATCCTACGAGCTGGTTGCAGAAGTAGCCCTGCCGGCGAAGAACGAAGGGGAGATCAAGATTGCTCCGGCACGCGGGCCCATTCTGAAGGGGATTCGGGCATTCATCCGGGCCAATCAGGGTCAACGGTGATGTGCCTGCGGCTTACGGGAAACAGCGTGCGTCGCCGCCCCGCACGGGCCACTACCTGCGGCTGTGGCGCCGCGCGCCCATGGGCGTGTGGCGAGTGGCGCTGGACCTAATCGTCCTGACGCCGCCGCCGGTCAACTGAGGCACACGTTAGAATAACCGGGAATGCATTTATGCGCACGAACGACCAAACACTCGACGAAATCCTCGCGCTGGCTGCCGCGCACTTCAAGGTGCCGCGGGAAGCGCTCTCCCCGGACGACGATTTTTTCCAGAAACTCGGCATCGACAGCCTGCAGGCGCTGGAGATGCTGACTCGCCTGGAAAACCACTTCCAGGTGGAGCTGCCCGACTACGAAATCCAGGGCGTCACCGACTTCCGCACCCTGGCCGATCGCATCCAAGCGAGACTTTGAATTTGGTAATTGGGTAATTTTGTAATTTGGTAATCGAAGGTCAGCCGAGCTTCTACAATTACCAAATTACCAAATTTCCAAATTACCCAATCTCTCTTGCTCGACCTCACAAAGTACTCCTGTCTCGGCGCGGGGCTGCGCGATGCGCTGGAGCGCTGGCCCGGCGAAGTCTGCCTGATCGAAGCTGACCGCGAGCGCGAGAACAGCCGGCTCACGTATGGCGATTTCAAGCAGCGCGCGCTTCCCTTGGCGAGCTTTCTCGAAGCCGCCGGGTTCGGCGGCGGGATGGCCGTAATCGATGAGCACGAGGAACCCTCGGTCAAGCTGGCGTGCTGCACTTCGGACCCACTCGGCTGCCGCGAGACAGACTTCCGCGCGAGCGCCCGGATCGAGCCTCACGCCGATA
>CAYRII010000154.1:0-6815 GCA_964424245.1 uncultured Terriglobales bacterium
ACTTTGTGGCGGGGGAGAGATTCTCGTTCCAGCAACAGGACGCGGCCGCCGGCCCGCGCAGACGTGATGGCGGCCGCGCATCCGGCCGGCCCTCCGCCGATGACCACCAGATCGTAGCTGAAGCTCGCGGAACTCATTGCAGCTGCTGGGGGCGCCGTTTCCAGGCAATGACACCCATGCGAAAAAGATAGAAGTGCCGGATTTCGACGTGATCGGCGCGTGTTTTAGCCAGCAGAGTGCGCACTTCCTCTGAAGTATACGAGCGCCGGATGGAAACGGGCGCGTCGTGGCGAGTGAGGCGGCTGCGATACAGCGGCCATCCGGCGTACACCAACGCCAGGTGAAGGGGATGCCGTCGCAGGTCGTTGATGAGCACGGCTAGGCGGGCCACGCGCAGGCCCTCATCGACGAAGCGTTCCAGTTCGGACGGCTCCAGGTGATGGGCAAAGAGCGAGCAGACCACCACGTCGAAACTTTGATCAGCAAAGGGAAGCCAGAGCGCATTGCCAGCCACATAGCGCAGGCCGCGATCCATGTGGGACAGGGCACGGTCGAGAAGGGTTACTTCGAGCTGGACGCCGCGTCGCGCCAGATGGTCCTTCGCCAGGCGCGGGATATCCCCCGTGGCCGAGGCCACATCCAGCATGGAGAGCGTCCCGGAGCCCGCCCGGACAGCCACATCGTGCAACAGAGAGAGCATGACGCGGGCGCCGCCAAACCAGCGATTGACCAGGCGAAGGTCAGCGAGAGAGGCCTCGACCTCAGCGCGGGAGCCGGCGTCAGTGTCGAGCAACTCCGGGATGACGACGCGCTTCATGCTGTGCCTGGACCGTGGCCCTTGCGCCTAGACGCGGGCCAGTTCCTCTTCCAGAAGCTGCTTGTTGTACAGGTCGGTGTAGTGGCCGTTGCGCGCCAGCAACTCGTCGTGCGTGCCCAACTCTACGATTTCTCCCTGGTCGAGCACCGCGATGCGGTCCGCGGTGCGCACCGTGGAAACGCGGTGGGAGATGAAAATGGTGGTGCGCCCGGCCATGATCTCGCGCAGGTGGTTGAGGATCTTTTCCTCGGTATAGGTGTCCACGTTGGAAAGAGCATCGTCGAGCACCAGAATGCGGGGGTCGCGCACCAGGGCGCGGGCAATCGCGGTGCGCTGCTTCTGGCCGCCGGAGAGCGTGATGCCGCGCTCGCCCACCATTGTCTGGTAACCCTGCGCAAACCCTTCGATGTCCTTGGCAATGCTGGCGCCTTCGGCGGCGTAGCGGATCTCGGATTCGGCTGCGTCTTCGGCGCCAAAGGCGATGTTGTCGCGTACGGTGTCGCTGAACAGGAAGGTCTCTTGGGGTACGAATCCGATGTGGCGGCGCAAGACAGCCAGCGGGAAATCGACGATGGGGAAACCGTCGATCAGAACCGTGCCCGGCTCAGCATCGTAAATGCGGGGAATTAGGCTCACGAGCGTGCTCTTGCCGGAGCCCACCGGGCCCACGATGGCCAGGCTGCTGCCCGCGGGCACAAGCAGATTGACGTTGCGAAGTACGGGAGCACGGTCAAAGCGGAAGGAGAGATTGCGAAACTCAATCTCGCCGCGGATGATTTGGGGCGCGTCCGGCCGCCGGGCGGCTTCAGAGTCGACGATGGCGGGCCGCTCGCGGAGGATTTCATTCAAGCGGCCCATGGAGGCCGTCCCCCGCTGGAAGATGTTGAGCACCCAGCCGAGAGCGATGACCGGCCAGGTGAGCTGCACCATGTAGGTATTGAAGGCAACGAAATCGCCCACCGTGATGCGGCCCAGCAAGACTTCCCGCCCGCCCAGCCAGAGCACTAGGACAATGGCCACGCCCAGCAGGGTTTCCAGCGTCGGCCAGAGCATGCCCATCAGCCGGACCAGCTTGAGGCTGCGCCCAATGTACTCGCGGTTGGCGCCCTCAAAGGCGGCGATTTCCGCCGCTTCCTGGGTGTAGGCGCGGATCACGCGCGCGCCGGAAAAATTCTCCTGAGCGCGGGCGGAGATGTCGGAAAACATCTCCTGAATGCGCTCGAAGCGCTCGTGAATCCGTCGTCCGAAGTACTGCACGATGATGCTCACAATGGGCAGCGGCAGAAAGGCGTAGAGAGTGAGCCGGGGACTGATGGCGAGCATGAAAGCCAGAGCACCGGCGGTAAAAATCAGGGTGTTGGCCGTGTACATGATGGCGGGACCCAGCAGCATGCGAACGGCATTGAGATCGTTGGTGGCGCGCGCCATGATGTCGCCGGTGCGCGTGCGCTGGTAGTAGGAATAGGAAAGCTCTTCCAGGTGGCGGAACAGGTCGTTGCGCAGGTCAAACTCAATGTCGCGGGAGATGCCGATCATCACCCACCGGGTGAGGAACTGGAAAATGCCTTTGGCCACCGCCACCACCACCAGCAGCGAGGCCCACAGCAGCAGCTTTTCGCGGCTGATGCCGGTGGTGAGGTCGTCGATGGCGCGACGGATGACCTGTGGAAAGAGAATCCAGATGCCGTTGTGCAGCAAGACGGAGAGGCCGCCCAGAAAAAGTCCGCGGCGATACTTCCAAAGGTAAGGGCCGAGGGGTCGGAGGTTATCCAGCATCGTCAACCGTTGGATGAAATTCTAGCAGGCGTTGGCGCAAAGTATTTTCCGCTCCGCCTGGTGCTACGTAGGCAGGCGAAGGACCAGGTATCCGCCGCCCAGCGCGAACAGCAAATCCGGTGACCAGGCCGCCAGCGGCGCCGGCAGCTGGCTGACGTTTCCCATCGCCTCGAAAAGGCCCGAGGACATCCAGTAGGCGATGGCGATGCCGATGGCCACGGCCACACCCGTGAGAGCGCCGCGCCGCCCTGCGGAGAGCGAGAAGGGAATGGCCAGGACGGCCATGACGAAGGTGATGAGAGGGAAGGCAAATTTCTTGTGCCACTGGACGCGCAACCGCACGACGTCAAAGCCGCTCTGCTGCAGATCGTGGATGTAGCTGCTGAGCTCCTGGTAGTTCATCTGCGACGACTGCTTGACTTCCTTGCGAAAGTAATTGGGCGGCTCGCCCAGAGCGTCAAAGGTGGCCACGTCAAACTGCCGGAACTCCTGAATGGCAGCGCCGCGAAAGCTGCGCGTCCAGCCCTGCTTGAACAGCCATTTGCCGAGGTCGGGGTCCCAGTCCGCACGCGACGCAAACACGCGTTGGGTCACTTCGAAGGTCTTGGGGTCGAAGAGAAAAACTGACACGCCGCCGAACTGGAAGCGATCGGGGTCGTAGAACTCGTAGTAGTAAATGCTGGAGTGCCGGCCGAAGATCCATTTGCGGTCGGGACGCAAGTAGGTTTGCGTGGGCTTGCCCTTGATGGCGTTCCAGAGCGCGTCCTGCCGGGTGTTGGTTTGGGGCAGGTAGAAATGGTCAAAGAGAAACAAGCCCACGGAAAGCAGCGCGGCCACCACCAGCACAGGAAACGCGACCCGGTAAATGCTCGTGCCCGTGGCTTTGATGGCTGTCACCTCGTTGTGTTTTTCCATCAAGCCGAAGGTCACCAGAACGGCGATGAGCACGCTGATGGGCGTCATCTGGTAGATGAGCGAAGGCAGGAAGGCCAGCAGGAACTCACCCACGGTGACCAGCGGCACGCGGTTTCGAATGATGTCGCCGAGCAGCTCAAAAAAGGTAAACACAACTCCCAAAACCAGGAAAGAGCCGAGCACGAGAGCAAAGTAAAGCGCGAAGTCGCGAAAAATAAGGTCGTCGAGGATTTGGGGAAAGTTAGGGCTGAAAACACGCCGCCGCGTGGCGGCTCGCTCGAAAGCTCCGCCCGGGCCTTCATTTCGTCTGAGCCAGTCCCGCATCCGGCCCCAGCGCACGCGAAGGGGTCCGAGTTCCAGGGAGGCGTGGTCCACACGCCACAACAGGAACGCGCCGCCGGAAAAGAACATCAGGTTCGCCATCCATACGCCCAGCGCCGGCGGTACCTGGCCCTGTCGTGCCAGGGAGACTCCGGCCAGCGAGGCAAAATAATAGAGAAAAACCAGGGCAATCGTGAGCACAAAGCCGGAAGATTTGCCGCCCTTCTGCGAAGAAAGTCCCAGGGGGATGCCCACCATGGCCAACACCAGGCAGGCGGTGGGCAGGGCCAGGCGCCGATGGAACTCAATCCAGAAGGCGGTCTGCCGGGCGCCGTCCGCCCGTTGCGCCTCGGCCAGCAGTTCGGCGCCCGAAAGGCGGGCGAGGAGTATGGATTCTCGCGGTTGAGAAGCCTGTTGTTGAGGTATGGAAATGGGCAGAACGGTCTGACCATAGATGGTGATGGAATACTGGTCCGGAGCGCGGTGCGAGGTCTCGTGCTGGGAACCGTTCTTCAGGAGAAGACGCAGCCGGCCGGGGGATTCGTTGACAACCTGTCCCTCCTCGGCTAGCGTGATTTTCGGTGCTGCGGGGTTGGAAACGTCGGCCAGGAAAATACCCTGCCACAGGGCCTCGCCGGTTCCGGCGGTGTCTTGCACGTACAGAACGTAGTTGCGAAAGTCTTCATAAAAGACCCTGGGCTGCACCTGATAGGGCGTTTGCGAGCTGCGCAGGCTTTCCTGCAGCCGGGCCAGCGAAGCAGCCGCGCGCGGAGCCATCCAGACTGTGTTCAACAGGGCGAGCAGCCAGGCTCCCAGGGCGAAGATGGCCACAATGCGCACCATGGAAGCAGTGCCCACGCCGCTGGCGCGCATGGCGGTGATTTCGCAGTCCGCAGCCAGCCGGCTCAACCCGATAAGGATGCCCACCAGCACGCCCATGGGAATGGTAAAGGTCAGTGCGGCAGGCAGGGTGAAAGCGACAACTTCCAGCACGGTGGAAAGAGGAGCGCTTTTGCGCACCACCAATTCCAGGACGCGCCCCACATCGCGCATGAACAGGATGAAGGTAAAAAGGGCCGTGCCCAGAACGGCATGGGAGAGCACTTCCCGTAGGATGTAGCGGGTGAGAATGCGCACGCGAAACCAGCCTGCAATTGTTGAGTCTAGCATGATGGCGTGGCGCTGCGGAGCGCGGTGCCTCAAGACCGAGCAACAGAGCAGGAGCGAATGGCGACTCTACGCGTAGTGTTTCTCTGGCACATGCACCAGCCCTTTTACAAAGACCTGGTGTCCGGCGAATACCGCCTGCCCTGGGTGCGGTTGCATGCACTGAAGGACTACTACGGCATGGTGAAGATGCTGGAGGAGTTTCCTTCCGTGCGCGCGACGTTCAACCTGGTGCCGTCGCTGGTGAAGCAAATCGAGGAGTATGCGGACGGCAAGGCGTGCGATCCGTTTCTCAGTGTTGCAGCCAAGCCGGCCGCCGAGCTGTCGGAAGCGGAACGCCGCTTTGCCTTGGAGTACCTGTTTCAGGCCAATCCCACGCACATGATTGGGCGCTATCCCCGCTACCGCCAGCTCTGGGAGCAGTTCCGCAGCACGGGTGAAGACGCCGCCCGAGCGTTGCGGGGATTCAGCAACCAGGATTTGACCGACCTCCAGGTACTCTCTCAGATCGCCTGGCTGGATGAGTTCTTCCTGGAAGAGCCGGAGATGGCCGAACTGGCGCGCAAGGGCAGGGACTATACCCTTGAGGAGCAGGCATGGGTGATCGCCCGCCAGAAGGAGTACCTGGGACGGGTGCTGCCTGCCTACCGGGAAGCGGCCGCGCGCGGGCAGGTGGAACTCTCCACCTCGCCTTTTTATCATCCCATTCTTCCCCTGCTTTGCGACACGGACGTGGGTGCGGTCTCCTCCCCGGGACTCCCGTTGCCGCACGAACGATTTCGCCATCCCGAAGACGCCAGCGAGCAGTTGCAGCGGGCCATCACTTTTCATGAGACCACGTTTGGCAAGAAGCCGCACGGTGCGTGGCCCTCCGAGGGAAGTGTCTCGGAAGAGGTCCTGGCGCTGGGATATAGCGCGGGCCTGGAGTGGATGGCTACCGATGAAGGCGTCCTGGGACGCAGTCTGGGCCGGGGATTCCATCGGGACGGGAGTGGCCGCCTGGTGGATGGCGGCGCGGAACAGCTCTACACCATCTATCGCTATGAAAAAGACGATGCCCGCATGCACCTCCTTTTCCGCGACCACACACTTTCCGATCGGATCGGGTTTGTGTACTCGGGCGTTCCCCCGGCGGTGGCCGCCGCAGAATTCATCCATCGCATCAAGGAAGGCGCACAGCTCTTGCTGAACGCAGGGCGTGATGCGGTTGTTTCCGTGATTCTGGATGGCGAGAATGCCTGGGAATACTATCCGCGTTCAGGGCGCGAATTCCTGCGCCGGATGTATGCGGGACTGGCCGGAGATCCTGGGCTTGAAACAGTCACCGTCTCCGAGGCCATTGAGCGCCACCGGGAGTTTAGCCAGCTCGGGTCGCTGGTTCCGGGCTCCTGGATCAACACCAACTTCAACGTATGGATCGGAGCGCCCGAGGACAACCGCGCCTGGGACTACCTTTCGGATGCGCGGAATTACTACGAGCAATCAGCCGCCGGCGTGGACGAGGACCACAGGCGACAAGCACAGGAAGAGGTGATGATCGCCGAAGGCAGCGACTGGAACTGGTGGTACGGTCCGCAGCATCACTCGGCCAATGACCGCGACTTCGACGAACTGTATCGCAAACACCTTTCCAACATCTACCACCTTCTGGGAGGAACGCCCCCGGAGTACCTGGCCCAGCCCATCGCACGGCTGGAGACGCGTCCGCGCTTCGTACCCCAGGCGTCGTATATCCGACCGCGAATCGACGGCAACGCCTTCGCCTACTTCGACTGGCTGGGCGCGGCCTGCCTCACCGCGGACCAGCGCGGGGCGGCCA